>NZ_BLTE01000029.1 GCF_013019105.1 Fundidesulfovibrio magnetotacticus | reverse complement strand
TTGTGGCCGCTGGCCTCCAGGGTGAACTGGAAGGACATGCAGGTGTCCCAGGTGCGGATGCGCTCGCCCGTCATGCCCGTGCGTTCGTCGGTGACGTTGAAGCAGTAGCAGGTGGGGCACAGGTAGGTGCAGGCCCCGCAGCTGATGCACTTGGCCGAGACGTCCTCCCAGAAGCCCAAGTCGTCGAACTTCTCCAGGAGCTTGGCCGGGGCCTGGGCGGGGTCGAAGCGTTCGCCCAGGGCCTCAAGGGCCGCCACGCGGGCGGCCTGGGCCTGGGAGACGCTCGCCTCGGAAGCGTCGGTGAGCAGGGCGCTCCCCAAAAGCTCGCTGGCGCGCTCCGAGGCCTGTTCAACCAGGAAGCCGCCCTCCACGGGGGTGAGCATCACGTCGGAGCCCCGGGCGTCCGAGGGCGAGGAGCCCACACAGTGGCAGAAGCAGGCGTTGTCGGGGTCGTCGCAGGAGAGGGTGACGAAGAGCGTGTTCTCGCGCCGGGCCTGGTAGTACACGTCGGTGGCGCGCGGCGAGTTGTAAACCCTGTCGAACACGGTGAAGCCGCGCGCGTCGCAGGGGCGGCCGCCCACCACCACGGTGGGTGGGGCCTCCACGGTCTCTTCAAGTTCCAGGGAGACCTTGCCCAGGTCGTCCGGGTCCTTGACGTAGCGGAAGCGCATCAGGCGTTCGGTGGCCGGGAACACGGAGTCCTTGGGGGGCACGTTGGCCTGGCGGCCCAGCTCCACGGGGACGTTTGAAGCGAAGGGCCTGAAGACCACGGCGTCGCGCTCCATCACGGGCACGAGCACCAGGCGGCTGCCCGAGAGTTCCTCGAGCCAGGCGGCGAGCTTTTCGCCGGGAAGATATTTGGCGGACATCACCAGCCCCTCTCGTTGATGGTGTCCTCCTCGACCTTGAAGGCCAGAAGAGGCGGCCTGGACTCCACGTCGGTGCCGGCCCGGTAGTTGAAGAGCTCCACGATCTCCTTGCCCAGCTTGCGCTTGAGGAGCATGAGCGGGATGTCCACGGGGCAGGCCCGCTCGCACTCGCCGCATTCGGTGCAGCGCCCGGCCAGGTGGGTGGCGTGGATCATCTGGAAGAAGAACTTCTCCTCCAGGCCCGAGCGCTGGCTCACCCAGCCCGGCTCGCGGCTCTGGCCGATGCACTGGTCGCGGCAGACGCACAGGGGGCAGGCGTTGCGGCAGGCGTAGCAGCGCGTGCAGCGCTCCATCTGCTCGCGCCAGAACTCCATGCGCTCCTCCAGGGTGAGGGCCTCGAAGGCGGCCAGGTCGTCGTGGTTGTCGGGGTCCTTGCGGCCGACGGGCTGGCCCGCGAACTCGTCGAAGAGCACGGCGTCGTGGTAGGCGCAGCGCCCGCACTTGGCGGCCATCACCTCGGCCAGGGGCAGCGTCTCGGAGCGCCCCTTGAAGGCCAGCTCCAGACCCTGGGCCGTGAAGGCGGCCTCGCGCGCCTTGCCCATCACCAGGCCCCGGGAGGCCAGGGCGCGGTTCACGCGGCCCAGGTCCGCCACGCCCTCGCAGGGCAGGCCGAAGATGGTCACGTGTTCGCGGCTGATGAGCTTTTCCTGGAGCAGCTGCACCACCGAGCGCGAGTCGCACCCCTTGACCACCACACCCACGCGCTTTCCCTTGCCGAAGCGGGTGAGGTAGGTGGCCAGGTTGTGCACGCACAGGGGGTCGAAGACCAGCTGGTCCAGCTCTTTGGCGTCCTTGAGGAACACGGGGGTGCGGTGCAGGGCGTCGTAGCCCCGGCCCCAGCCGATGACGAGGTCCAGATCGGGCAGCCGCCGTGCGATCTGGGCCTTGAGTTCGTCCATGACGGACATGGCGCTAGTCCTCCACCCGGGCGAAGAGGCCCGAGGTTGCGAAGGAGCAGGCCCTGGCCTGGGCCTGCTTCCCGATGCGCTGGATGGGGCCCAGGGCGTGCACCTGGGCCGTGAACTCCGTGACCACGTGCTGCCAGCGCTGGCCCTCGGAGGCCGAGACCCAGGTGTACTCGAAGCGGCCCGGGTCGATGCCGATGACGGGCAGGAAGCGTTTGAGCACCTCAAGGCGTCGCCGGGCGTAGTAGTTGCCCTCGGCGTAGTGGCAGTCGCGCGGGTGGCAGCCGGAGACGAGCACGCCGTCCGCGCCGCCCGTGAGGGTCTTGAGCACGAAGAGCGGGTCCAGGCGGCCGGAGCAGGGCATGCGGATGATGCGCAGGTCCGTGGGCTGGATGAAGCGGCCCACGCCCGCGGTGTCCGCGCCCCCGTAGGAGCACCAGTTGCAGAGGAATCCGACGATGCGCAGTTCCTTTTCCATGGATCAGGCCCCCTCTTCCTCGGCGGTCAGCAGGAGCGCGTTGACCTCGGCCAGGATCTGGTTGTCGGTGAAGTTCTGCAGCTGGATGGCCCCCTGGCGGCAGGTGGAGGTGCAGATGCCGCAGCCCTGGCACACGGTCTCGATGACTTCCACCTTCATCTCGCCCCGGGTCTCCAGCTCCTTGATAGCCCCGAAGGGGCAGGTGAGCGCGCACTTCATGCAGCCCACGCAGCGCTTGAGGTCCACCTTGGCCACCTGGGGGTCGCTCTGGAGCTGGTCCTTGGAGAACAGGCCCAGCACCTTGGCCGCGGCCGCGCTGCCCTGGGCCACGGAGGTGGGGATGTCCTTGGGGCCCTGGGAGCAGCCCGCCAGGTAGACCCCGGCGGTGTTGGTCTCCACGGGTTTGAGCTTGGGGTGGCCTTCCATGAAGAAGCCGTAGGAATCGTAGGAGATGCGCAGCTTCTCCGCCAGGTGGGGCGAGCCCTTCGCGCCTTCCGCGCCCACGGCCAGCACCACCAGGTCGGCCAGCACCTCCACCTGGGTCCCGGCCAGGGTGTCGGCCCCGCGCACCACGAGCTTGTCGCCCATGGGGTAGACCATGGAGACGCGCCCGCGCACGTACTGGGTTCCGTATTCCTCCACGGCGCGGCGGGTGAACTCGTCGTACATCTTCCCCGGGGCGCGGATGTCCATGTAGAACACGTAGGATTGCGAGTCCGGGATGTGGTCCTTGGTGAGCACGGCCTGCTTGGCGGTGTACATGCAGCAGAAGCCCGTGCAGTAGGGGCGTCCCACGGAGGGGTCGCGCGAGCCCACGCACTGGATGAACACCACGTTCTTGGGCTCGCGGCCGTCGGAGGGGCGCTTGATGTGCCCGCCCGTGGGGCCGGAGGCCGAGAGCATGCGCTCGTACTGCAGGCTGGTTACCACGTCGGGGTAGCGGCCCGCGCCGTACTGGCCGTAGACGGTCCAGTCCATGAGGTCGTAGCCGGTGGCGGCCACGATGGCCCCCACCTCTTCCGTGACCATCTCGTCCTGCTGGTCGTAGCGGATGGCCTTGGTGGGGCAGATTTTGGCGCAGACGCCGCACTTCCCGGTCTTGAAGCGGATGCAGGCCGTGGGGTCGATGGAGGCCTTCTTGGGAATGGCCTGGGGGAAGGGGATGTTGATGGCGGTGGTGCGGCCCACGAGCTCGTTGAAGGGGTCCGGGCTCTTTTTGGCCGGGCACTTCTCCATGCAGGCCCCGCAGCCGGTGCAGGCCTTCCAGTCCACGTAGGGGGCCTTCTTGCGCACCTCCACCTGGAAGTTGCCCACGTAGCCGAACACGTCCTCCACCTCGGAGCTGGCGTGCAGGGTGATGCGCGGGTGCTGGGCCACGTCCACCATCTTGGGGCCGAGGATGCAGCTGGAGCAGTCCACGGTGGGGAAGGTCTTGTCGAGTTTGGCCATCTTGCCGCCGATGGAGGATGTCTTCTCCACGAGCACCACGTCCAGGCCGCCCTCGGCGCAGTCCAGCGCGGCCTGGATGCCGGCCACGCCGCCGCCGATGACCAACACGCGCTTGTTCACCGCGAAGGTCTTGGGGTAGAGCGGGCGGTTCTGGCCCAGCTTGGCCACGGCCATCTTCACCAGGTCGATGGCCTTGCGGGTGTTGGCTTCCTTGTTCCTGCCGATCCAGGAGACGTGCTCGCGGATGTTGGCCATCTCGAACATGTAGGGGTTCAGCCCCGCGCGGGCCACGGTGCGCATGAAGGTGGGGCCGTGCATGCGCGGCGTGCAGGAGGCCACCACCGCGCCGTCGAGCCCTTTCTCCTGGATGGCCTTGATGATGCCTTCCTGGCCCGGTTCCGAGCAGGCGTACATGGTGTCCGAGGCGAAGGCCACGTCGGGCATGGCCTTGGCGGCCTCGGCCACTTTCGCCACGTCCACGGTGCCCGCGATGTTGGACCCGCAATGGCAGACGAAGACTCCGATTTTCATGCGCGCACCCCCACGGCCGCGAGCACGTCGCGCGGGCTCACGGCCAGCTTGTCCAGGCCCAGGGCCTTGGGGTCCAGGCCCAGGGCCAGGCCCAGGAGCTGGGTGTAGTAGAACACCGGGATGCGGTGTCCGGTCTTGTTGGCGGCGTTGATCTGGTCCTGCCGGAGGTCCAGGTTCATCTGGCACAGGGGGCAGGCGGTGACGAAGGCGTCGGCCCCGCAGGCGGCGGCGGCGTCCAGGAGCCTGCCCGAGAGGCGCTCCACGATGTCCTGGCGGGCCACGCCGTAGGAGGCTCCGCAGCACTCCACCTTGAGGGGGAAGGGCAGCGCGGTGGCCCCCACGGCCTCCAGGAGCCGGTCCATGGCCACGGGGTGTTCGTGGTCGTCGAATTCCATGATCTGGGGCGGGCGGTTCATGATGCAACCGTAGTAGGGCGCGAGCTTGAGCCCTTCCAGGCGCTTGAACACCCTGGGATAGAGGGCGTCCGGCCCCACGTCCTCGAAGAGGGCCTGAAGCACGCTCTTCACGGGGGGGATGTGGCGCAGGGGCTTGTCCAGGAGCTTGTTCACGCGTGCGGCGAAGTCCGGGTCGGCCATGCGCCTGGCGCTGGTCTTCAGGTTGGAGAGGCAGCTGGGGCACGGGGTGATCACGCCCCGCGCGCCCTCCACCTGGGCGGCCTGGGCCAGATTGCGGCAGGAGAGGGCGGCGGAGAGGTGGTGGTCCACGGTGTGGGCCGGGGAGGAGCCGCAGCAGTTCCAGTCGGGGATGTCCACCAGCTCGATGTCCAGGGCGGCGCACACGGCGCGGGTGGAGGTGTCGTATTCCACGGACGTGCCCTGGCCGGAGCAGCCGGGGTAGTAAGCGTAGCGGATCTTTCCGGTCATTTGCCGCACTCCTGCCGGTAGCGCTCGAAGATGGCCGCGATGGCTCCGGGGTTCTTCACCTTGTGGGGAACGGGGGAGAGCTTGCCCCTGGGGACCAGCTTGGGGGCCAGGTCCGCGCCGGTCCAGAAGCGGCCGGTCTTGAGGGCGTAGCGCACCATGAGGCCCATCTCGAAGGCGCGGCCGTTCTTCTCGACGGATTCGAGGAAGCTGTCCACGAAGGCCTTCACGGCGAATTCGGTGTCGTGGCCCTCGCGCCTGGCCATGTGGCGCAGGGTGTCCATGACGTGGGCCACGTCGATCTTGTTGGGG
The DNA here is from genome assembly GCF_013019105.1 of Fundidesulfovibrio magnetotacticus. Classification (NCBI taxonomy): domain Bacteria; kingdom Pseudomonadati; phylum Thermodesulfobacteriota; class Desulfovibrionia; order Desulfovibrionales; family Desulfovibrionaceae; genus Fundidesulfovibrio; species Fundidesulfovibrio magnetotacticus. The sequence goes on along the minus strand of NZ_BLTE01000029.1, from coordinate 26,198 downwards.
CAGCGCGTGGTGCACGACTGGCACGACGCGCACAGCCAGATGGAGCGGCAGGTGAGCACCTGTTCCTTCTGCCCCGCCTGGACCAGACGCATGATCTGGCTCACCGGGATGTCGTAGGCGAAGGTGAAGGGGCATCCGGCCGTGCAGTTGCCGCACTGGTAGCAGCGCGCCAGGTCCTGCCCGGATTCCTTGCGGACGTGGGACTTGAAGCCCTCGTCCTGGGACTCGCTCAGACGGATCACGTTCATGGATTGACCAGCCTTGGTTGGCGGATGGACGCACTGCCCGGTCCGGGACGGGGGGGACCCGCGCGGCTCCCGGCCGCCTGGGCGGCGCGGGGGCTCCGGTGGGGCTTGGAAGCGCACCGCCTCGTTACGGGATCGGGAACGGCCCCTCGGAAGCGCCTGGCGCGGACCGAAGGTCCTGGGCCGCGGACCACCCGCGCCCAACACCGTCGCACTCGCCCGCTCGCATTGGAATCCGAGCCAGGCGGTCCGGAGAGGACGTTCCCGATCCCCTTGAGGCTACGCGAGCAGCCGCTTCGCGATTTCCTTGGCGGCGCGCCGTCCGGCGCCCATGGCCGAGATGACCGTGGCCGCGCCGGTGACGATGTCGCCGCCCGCGAAGACGTTGGGTATCGAGGTCTCGCCCGTCTCCTCGTCGACGGTGATGTATCCCCACTTGTTCAGGGCGAGTCCCGGGGTGGTCTGGGCCATGAGGGGGTTCGAGCCCGTGCCCACCGCGATGATCGCCATGTCACAGGGGATGTCGCAGAATTCTCCCTCGCAGGCAATGGGGGAACAGCGGCCCGAATCGTCGGGTTCGCCCAGGCGCATCTTCTGCACGGTGATGGACTTGAGCCAGCCCTTCTCGTCGGCCTCGAAGGTGACGGGGGCGTTGAGGCACATGAGTTCGATGCCCTCCTCCTTGGCGTGGTGGAGTTCCTCCAGGCGGGCGGGCATCTCGTTCTCGGTGCGTCGGTAGACGATCATCACGCGCTCCGCGCCCAGGCGCTTGGCCGTGCGCGCGGCGTCCATGGCCACGTTGCCCGCGCCGAACACGGCCACGTTGCGGCCGGTGTAGGCGGGGGTGTCGTGGTTGGGGAAGTCGTAGGCGCGGCCCAGGTTCACGCGGGTGAGGTATTCGTTGGCCGAAAACACGCCGATGAAGTTCTCGCCCGGCACGCGCAGGAACCGGGGCAGGCCCGCGCCCACGCCGATGAACACGGCGTTGAAGCCCTGCTCGAAGAGGTCGGGCACGGTGACGGTCTTGCCGCCCACCCAGTTGGTGTGGAACTCCACGCCCTGGGCGCGCATGGCGTCGATCTCCTTGCGCACGATGGCCTTGGGCAGGCGGAACTCGGGGATGCCGTAGACGAGCACGCCGCCCACCTCGTGCAGGGCTTCGTAGACGTGCACCTTGATGCCCAGGGCCGAGAGGTAGCCCGCCACCGTGAGGCTGGCCGGGCCGGCTCCGATGCAGGCCACCTTGAGGCCCTCGCGCTCCATGGCGCAGGCGTGCGCGCCGGTGAGCTGCTCGCAGGCGTCGGAGGCCATGAAGGTGTCGGCCACGTAGCGCTCCAGGCGGCCGATGGCCACGGGCTCGCCCTTCTTGCCCAGGATGCAGGAGCCCTCGCACTGGGTCTCCTGGGGGCAGACGCGGCCGCACACGGCGGGCAGGGAGTTGGTGTCGCGGATGACCTTGTAGGAGCCCTCCAGGTCGCCCTCGGCGAGCTTCTTGATGAAGCCGGGGATGTTGATCTCCACGGGGCAGCCCTTCACGCACAGGGGCTTCTTGCACTGGATGCAGCGCGCGGCCTCCTTGGCGGCCAGCTCGGCGGTGTAGCCCAGGGCCACCTCGGTGAAGTTCGTGACGCGCTGGGCCGCCGGCTGCTCCGGCATGGGCGTGCGGGGGGTCTTGGCCTTCTTGGAGCTATTTTCCGCAGGTGCAGACATGGCCACTCCTGAATTTCTCGTAGGAAATCTGTTCCATGGTCTTGAAGGCCGAAAGGCGGCTGGAAAGCTCCTTGAAGTCCACCAGCTGGCCGTCGAATTCGGGGCCGTCCACGCAGGCGAACTGGGTCTTGCCGCCCACGCTCACGCGGCAGGCCCCGCACATGCCGATGCCGTCCACCATGATGGAGTTGAGGCTCACCACGGTCTTCACGCCGAAGGGCTTGGTGGTGCGGGCCACGGCGGCCATCATGGGCACGGGGCCCACGGCCACCACCTCGGCCACGCTGGGGTCGGCCTTGAGGCGCTCCTCCAGGAGTTCCGTCACCAGGCCCTTGTGTCCGTACGAACCGTCGTCGGTGGACACGAGCACCTCGGGGCAGAACCGCTTGAGTTCGGCCTCGAACAGCAGAAGGTCCTTGTTGCGCGCGCCGATGATGGCGATCACGTGGTTGCCCACCGTGTGGTGGCCCTTGGCGATGTGGTGCATGGCCGCGATGCCCGTGCCGCCGCCCACGCAGATCACCGGTCCGGCGTGCTTGTGGATGTCGGTGTCCTTGCCCAGGGGGCCGCACAGGTCGAGGATTTCGTCGCCTTCCTTGAGTGTTTCCAGGTGGGCGGTGGTCTTGCCCAGCACGAGGTAGACGATGGTGATGGTTCCCGCGTCCTTGTCGGTGTCCGCGATGGTGAGCGGGATGCGCTCGCCGTTTTCGCAGACGCGCAGGATCACGAAGTTTCCTGGCTTGGCCTTGGCCGCGATGTGAGGGGCTTCCAGCGTCAGCTCGCTGGTCTGCCCCGGGATGAGGCTGCGTTTTTTGAGGATCCTGCTTGGCATTGCACCCTCCGAGGGGGGGTCACAGGGTCTCCGGATCGCCGGGTCGGTTGGTCGGTCAATTCCTCCCGTTTTGGGCGGAATTGACGGCTCTCTCCACGCGTTCACTGACGGCTCATCCCGTACGGGGGCATTGGGCCCCGCGCTCCGGCTGCCTGCCATGACGGCCGTCAGGGTGGTTGGCGGCGCGGGGGGGCGTCCTCCCAAACGCTTCCCCCGCGCGCGCCGCGGAACGCTCGAACCCGGTCAGCCGTTCTCCGAAGACGTTATTGCCTGCCAGCCGGCCTCGGAGTCCATGGGCCCAAGCCTTCCCGGAACGGGGCGAGGGTTCGCCCGGTTGCGGGAAGACCGGTCCGCGCGCGGCGGACCGGCCCCCAGGGATCAAAACCTACCCGGCCAGAGCCTTCTCCAGGTCCGGGGTGGTGTAGAGTTCGCCGCCGTGGCAGTCGTTGATGACCAGCAGGGGGAACTTCTCCACGGTGAGTTCGCGGATGGCCTCGGGACCGAGGTCTTCGTAGGCGATGACCTTGGCGGCCTTGATGGCCTGCGAGAGCAGGGCGCCCGCGCCGCCGGTGGCCCCGAAGTAGGCCGACTTGGTGGCGTTCATAGCCTCGCGCACCTCGGGGGAGCGCCTGCCCTTGCCGATGGTGCCCTTGAGTCCCAGGCCGTGCAGGCGCGGGGCGTAGGTGTCCATGCGGTAGGATGTGGTGGGGCCGGCCGAGCCGATGGGGCGTCCCGGGGGCGCGGGGCTGGGGCCCACGTAGTAGATGAGCGCGCCCTTGAGGTCGAAGGGCAGGGGGTCGCCCTTGTCCAGGGTGTCCGTCAGGCGTTTGTGGGCCGCGTCGCGGCCGGTGTAGATGGTGCCGGTGATGTACACCACGTCGCCGCTTCTGAGCTGCTCGATGTCGGCGTCGGTGAGCGGGGTGTTCAGGGTGTATTCGGCCATTAGAGCACCACCTCCTTGTGCCGCGCGGAGTGGCACTGGACGTTGACGGCCAGGGGCAGGCTGGCCAGGTGGCAGGGGGCCGTGGCGATCTTCACCGCCAGGCAGGTGGTCTTGCCGCCCAGGCCCATGGGGCCGATGTTGAGCTTGTTGATGGCCGAGAGGACTTCCTCCTCCAGCTTGGCCACTTCGGGATCGGGGTGGGTGTCGTCGATGTCGCGCAGGAGGGCCTTCTTGGAGTTGATGGCCGCCAGCTCGAAGTTGCCGCCGATGCCGATGCCCACCAGCACGGGGGGGCAGGGGTTGGGGCCGGCCTCGGCGATGCGCTTGATGATGAACTCGCGCAGGCCCTTCCAACCGGCGGCCGGGGGGAACATCATCACGCGGCTCATGTTCTCGGAGCCGCCGCCCTTGGCCATCATCCAGATCTTGAGCTTGTCGCCCGGAACGATGTCGAAGTGGATGATGGCGGGTCCGTTGTCGCCGGTGTTCTTGCGGGTGAAGGGGTCGCAGGAGGACTTGCGCAGGTAGCCTTCCTTGTAGCCCTTCACCATGCCCGCGTTGACGGCCTCGCGCAGGCTCATGCCTTCCACGCGCACGTCTTCGCCCATCTCCACGAAGAACACGGCGAGGCCGCAGTCCTGGCAGAGGGGGAGGCCGGTCTCCCTGGAAAGTTCGGCGTTCTCGATGAGCTGGCGGAAAATCTCCTTGGCTGCGGGGTTTTCCTCGGCGGCCTGCTGGGTCTTGAAGGCCTGGAGCACGTCGGCCGGAAGCTCGCGGTTGGCCGCGATGCACATCTCGGCGACCTTGTCCACGATGGTCTGTGCAGGAATCGTTCGCATCGCATCTCCCTTTTCGGGGGGCCGGGGAGGGGGCTCTTGGCCTCCCTCCCCGTCCGGGGTTTAATCCCCTTCCGGAACGGGGGTGGTGTGTTCTCCCCCGCGTCCCCCTCGGTTCATGGCTTACGGGCGGGTTTCCCGTTGGCAGTGGTGAGACCCGCAGAAGCCGATTGACGCCAAGGTTAGAGCTTTACTTCCCGCTTCATGAAGCTGGGCAGCAGGTTGTTCACGGCGGCGAAGGCCATCTTCTGGCGCAGCTTGCCCAGCACGTCCTGCAGGGGCAGGTACTTGGGGCAGACGTCCTGACAGGCCAGCAGGCCCATGCAGCCGAAGATGCCTTCGTCGGTGCCGATGATGTCGAAGTATTCCTTTTCGGTGCGCTCGTCGCGGGGGTCCAGGATGAAGCGTGCCACGCGGTTCAAGGCCGTGGCGCCCAGGAAGTCCTCGCGCATGAGGGCCGTGCCGCAGGCGGCCACGCAGCAGCCGCATTCGATGCAGCGGTCGAGCTCGTAGATGGACTCGGCCACGGCGTTGTCCATGCGCTCCTCGGGGGCCGAGGGGTCGAAGACCTTCTTGGTGTGGCACCAGGACTCGATCTTCTTGTACATGGCGCGGAACCAGGTGCCGGTGTCCACGGAGAGGTCGCCCACCAGCTTGAAGACCGGCAGGGGCATGAGGGTGTTCTCCTCGGGCAGCTCCTTGGTCTTGGTGTGGCAGGCCAGGCCCGGGCGGCCGTTGACCACCATGGCGCACGCGCCGCAGATGCCCGCGCGGCAGCAGAAGTCGAACTGCAGCGAGGGGTCCTGCTCTTCGCGCAGGCGGTTGAGCACGATGAAGAGGGTCATGGACTCCGTTTCATCGATGGTGAAGCTCTGCATGTGCGGGACCGACTGGGGGTCCTGCGGGTTGTAACGGAAGATGTTGAACTTGAGCATTCTGGCCATTGTGTTCTCCTCGCTTCCTTAGGCCTTCGCGCCCTTGGGCGTGGCGACGGGGGGGGTGTCCATGGGAATGATCTTGCCGCCGCCGTAGCCGCGCTCGCCGGGCGGGATCTCGAAGACCGAGGTGGCGGGCTCGTAGGTCAGGGTGGGCAGATCGTCGGAGAGGTTGGCCCAGGTGGCCAGGGTGCGGTTGAGCCAGTCGCGGTCGTTGCGCTCGGGGAAGTCTTCCCGGGTGTGCGCGCCGCGCGATTCGGTGCGCTTCAGGGCGGCGTAGCACACGCACAGGGCCATCTTCACCTGGCCTTCGATCTTCAGGGCGGCGGCCAGCTCCTGGTTGGCGCCCAGTCCGTTGGAGCGCAGGCCCACCTTGCGGGCGCGCTGGAGGATGTCCGTGAGCTTGTCCACGCTTTCCTGGAGGTCCTTGCCGTTGCGGAAGATGCCCGCGCCCTTCATGATGGCGTCGAACATGGCGTTGCGCACGGCGTAGACGTTCTCGCGGCCGTTGGCTCCGTGGATGAGGGCCTTGATGCGGTCCTGCTGGCGGGAGAAGGCTTCGCGCATGCAGTCGGTCTTGAAGGCGGTGTCGGAGCCCTGGAGGAATTCCACCACCTTGCCGCCCACGTGCATGCCGGCCACGATGGTTTCGGCCAGGGAGTTGCCGCCCAGGCGGTTGAAGCCGTGCATGTCCCAGCAGCAGGCTTCGCCGGCGGAGAAGAGGCCCTTGAGGCCGTAGGCCGCGCCGTCGGAGTTGGTGCGCACGCCGCCCATGGAGTAGTGCTGGGTGGGGCGCACGGGGATGAGCTGGTGCACGGGGTCCACGCCCAGGAAGGATTCGCAGATCTCCTGCACCTCGCGCAGCTTGGTGGAGATGTGCTTCTCGCCCAGGTGGCGGATGTCCAGCCAGAGGTGGTCGCCGTAGGGGCTCTTCACGCCCAGGCCCTTGCGCATGTGTTCGGTCATGCGGCGGCTGACCACGTCGCGGGAGGCCAGTTCGGCCTTTTCGGGCTCGTAGTCGGGCATGAAGCGGTACTGGTTCACGTCGAGCAGGGTTCCGCCGTCGCCGCGGCAGCCCTCGGTGACCAGGATGTCCGTGGGCACGATGCCCGTGGGGTGGAACTGCACGGCCTCGGGGTTGCCGATGACGGCCTTTCCGGTGTCCAGGGCGATGATGTGGCCGCCGCCGTCGCAGATCACCGCGTTGGTGGACTCGCGGTAGATGCGTCCGTAGCCGCCGGTGGCGATCAGGGTGGCCCGGGCCAGGTAGGCCGAGAGCTCGCCGGTCTTGAGGCAGCGGACGATGGCGCCCATGCAGGTTTCGCCGTCGTGGATCAGGGCGATGGCTTCGGTCTTGTCGTGGACTTCGACGCCCATCTGGGCGGCGCGGTTGTCCAGGGTGTAGAGCACGGCGTGGCCGGTGCCGTCGGAGGTGTAGCAGGTGCGCCACTTGGCGGTGCCGCCGAAGCTGCGCGAGTGGATGAGGCCTTCGTTCTCGGGCTTCTCGAAGGCGGTGAAGGGCTTGCCGCCCTTGTAGTAGGTCTGCTCGCCGGGGACCACGCGGTTCCAGGGCACGCCCCAGAAGGCCATCTGGCGCATGGCGATGGGGGCGGTGTCGGCGAAGATGCGGGCGCATTCCTGGTCTGCGCCCCAGTCGGAGCCCTTCACGGTGTCGGCGAAGTGCACGTCGGGGGTGTCGCCCTCGCCCATGGCGGAGTTGCCCAGCGCCGCCTGCATGCCGCCCTGGGCGGCCGAGGAGTGCGAGCGCCTGGCGGGCACCAGGGAGAGGCAGGTGACGGAGAAGCCGTTGTCGGCGGCCTCGATGGCCACGCGCTCGCCGGCGAGGCCGGCTCCGATGCACAACAGGTCGGTTTGGAAGATTTGCATGGCGTAGTCCTTATTTGATGGCGAGGAACCAGAAACGCAGCAGGGTGATGACGCCGATGGAGATCATGACGGCCGTGAGGAGGTTCTCCTTCTTCTTGAAGCCGAAGCGGCCCTTGGAGTCGATGACGCCCCACTTCATCATGATGCGGTAGAAGCCGATGCCCACGTGCAGCTCCACCATGGGGAGCAGCAGCAGGTAGAACAGCATCCACCAGCCGTTCTGGACGCGCGCCGCCGACTTCTGCGCCGTGATGGGCAGGTCGGTGAGGACAACCCACATGTGGATGGCGCCCATGATCAGGATGATCATGGCGGTTACGGCCTGCACCACCCACAGCCACGTGTCGGAGTGGCGCATGCGCTTGGCGTTGGCCAGCATGACGCCCTGCTCCTTGGAGGTGAAGGGGATCTTGCGGGCCGCCAGCACAAAGTGGCTCAGGAACACAAGGAAGATGACGGGGCCGCCCACCTGGGCCATGCCCGTGGATTCGAAGAAGTGGCCGATGGCGTTCATGACGCCGGGGCCGATGATCACGCTGGAAACCAGGAACAGGTGCGCCCACATGAACAGGACCAGGCACGCGCCGGAGAGCATCTGGAGCCAGTCCAGATAGGCCGAGCACTTGCAGCTGACCACGGGCTTGTGGGTGGCGATGGACGGGATCGACATTTACATCCTCCAATCTTGGTTGTGCGTACCGAAGGGGCATTCGCCGCCGGGACGCCCGGCGTGCGGCACACCCCCGTTCCGGGAGGACGCGCCCGGGAGGGAGCGTCCGCCAACGCGCCGGAGCGGGGCGGTATGGAGAGCGCCGCACCCGGAGGCGGGACGCGCGCGGCGTCCTTCCTTGCGGGCCGCGTGCGCCCCGTGCAGGCCGGGGCGCGCGCCTGGCGCGGGGATGGGAACCGGACCCCGGGCGGACGCCTCCTCATCGCGGGCTTGGCCGGGCGTCGCGACCGGCAGCCCCGGGGAGCGAAGGGCGTCCGCGGCCTGGGCCGCGAGGCGGACAGGGCGGGACACGCCAGGGGCCGCGCGCCGTGCGGCGCCGCGGGGAGTCTGGGGGTGTCCGGTCCGTCCTGCCATGGGTGTCTACCGTTGTCCTTCCTGCCGTCCTGGAGGGAGCGGCGAGGCTTTCTAACATGAAAGAGAACGCCCGCAATTAGGCAATTAGCATGCCAGTGGGCGGCTTCTCGCTGACAATGACAAGAGATACCATGATTCCGCGTCGTTAAGCAATATCTTCCGGCAGGTCGGCAGGGTGTGTGACGAGTGTGCGGGTGGGGCGTGGTGTGGCGGAATGGTGTGGCATGCGCCTCACTTGTGTGGCGTATGCCCCATGTGTCGGGCGTTCCCGCGGGTCGTGTATTCCAAAGGCAAGCGCGGAACGGGGGCCTGAGGCCGCCGCGAACCCGGCCTTGCGGCATTGGTCCCGGTCTTGCGCGCGGCGCGGCCTGGAGCAGGGCGTCTTTGCCGCCCGTCAGCGGCTCTTGCAAACCCCGCTTCGGGGTTTGCCGTCAAGCAAAAGGCCCGCCCCTTGCGGGGCGGGCCTGGTTGCCGTTGTCTTGCCGCGCGCGGCCGCTACTTCTTGACGGTCTCGGCGTTGTGGGCGGCGATGAGGGCGTCCTCGGGGTCGTCCACCATGTCGTCGGTGACGTGTCCGTCGAGCACGCGGTGGAGCTTGTTCATGTCCAGCGCGCCCTCCCACTTGGCCACCACCAGGGTGGCCACGCCGTTGCCGATCAGGTTGGTGATGGCGCGTGCTTCGCTCATGAAGCGGTCGACGCCCAGGAGCAGGGTCAGGGACGCCATGGGGATGGTGCCCGTGGACTGCAGCGTGGCCGCCAGGGTGATGAAGCCGCCGCCGGTGACCGCGGCCGCGCCCTTGGAGGTGAGCAGCAGCACGAACATGATGTAGAGCTGGTCGTTGAAACTCATGGGCGTCTGCGTGGCCTGGGCCAGGAAGATGGAGGCCATGGTCAGGTAGATGCAGGTGCCGTCGAGGTTGAAGGAGTAGCCCATGGGCAGGGTGAGGCCCACCACGGACTGGTCCGCTCCGGCGTTCTCCATCTTGGCCATCATGCGGGGCAGGGCGGCCTCGGAGGAGGAGGTGCCGAGCACCAGGAAGATTTCCTCGGAGATGTACTTGAGGTACTTCCACAGGGAGAAGCCGGCCATCTTGCAGACGGTCCAGAGCACGATGAAGATGAAGGCGATGCAGGTGACGTAGACGTCGATCATCAGGCGTCCCAGGGCGATGAGGGCGTCATGGCCCTGGGTGGCCACCACCGTGGCGATGGCGCCGAACGCGCCGAAGGGCGCGAAGTACATGATGTAGTGCACCACCTTGAACATGCCTTTCGAGAACTCGTCTATGAACTGGACGACTGTTTTCGCCCGGTCTCCAAGCGCCGAGAGGCCGATGCCGAAGAGGATGGAGAAGAAGAGCACCTGAAGGATTTCACCCTTGGCGAAGGCGTCCACCACGGACGTGGGGATGATGTTCAGCAGGAAGTCGACGGTGCTGGTGACCTTGGCGGTCTGGCCGGCATAGGCCTCGACCTTCTTGAGGTCCGCCGCGCTGGATTGCATCTGCTTGGCATAGGCGTCGAGCCCCACGCCGGGCTGGGTGTAGTTCACCACGGCCAGGCCGATGGCCAGGGCGAAGAGGGTCATGAGCCAGAAATAGGCCATGGCCTTGAGGCCCACGCGGCCCACCTTGCCCATGTCGCCGATCTTGGCGATGCCTGTGACCACGGTGCAGAAGATGATGGGGGCGATGATCATCTTGACCATCTTGATGAAGGCCTTGCCCCAGGGCTCCATCTTGGAGGCGAATGCCTTGGTCTCGGGAATCAGGCCGATGATGATGCCCACGGCGATGCCGAACAGAACCCAGAAATACAGCGTCTTGTAAATCGGTTTGCCTGCCATTGCTCCTCTCCTGGATCGCTTGCTGAACACGTTGAAAGCTTTTTCCGACACGACGCCCTCGGTCGGGCGGGGTTGGTGTGCGGTGCTACGACGCTACGCCTTGATGCCTCCTTGCGAAGGGGCGCGGCCGGGAGGAAGCCGCGACGCTTCAAACTGATTTCGATGCATTCCGGCGGGTCCGGGAGGGACCGGCGGCCGGGCATGGCCGAAGCCTTGACCGGAGGCGGATGGCAGGGCCGCGCTCCGGAGTCGAACTATGTTGACGCATGGATTGAGGGCTTCGCGGGGGGCGGCGAAGGCCGCCTGAAGCCTGTGGCGAATCATCCCTCCTCGCTTGCGGCGCGCGCCCGAAGGGCCCGCGCCGTGGTTGACGCCCATGTGGCCGCACGCTTTGTTGAAAACATCGCGCGCGCCTGTTTCCGAGCGGGAGCCGTCGCGGCCGGGGCTGGCTTCCGGCGTCGCAGGGGAGGGATGCAGGGGACGGCTGGTTTCCCGTTGCTTGAGGCCATTGTTAGACGTTCTCACCAAAAATCTCAACAAGAAAAAAAGGAGTCCGTCATTCCGGGCGTTTCCGGGCGGGTACGAAAGGGAGCGGTCAGGTCCCGGAGGGTCAGAGGGGCCGGGAGGACCGGCAGGAGCGGGAAAAGGGGAGGCGGCCCCGCCGGGGCGCGCCGGGCCGTGCGGCGAGCGCCGGGCGTCGCGACGGGGGAGGCCCGGCCTCAGGCGATGCCGTGCTTTTCCATGTTGCGGTAGAGGGTGCGCCGGTCGATGCCCAGAAGCCGCGCGGCCTTGGCGCGGTTGCCCGCCGTGCGGGCCAGGGCGTCCAGGATGTCATCCCGTCCGAGGGCGTGGCGCGTGTAGAACGTGCGCCCGTTGGCGGGCTGGTCGGCGGCGTCCGGTGGGGGGGGGGCGAGGGCCTGGCTTTCCCGGAGGGGGTCGGGCTGGGCGTGGGCTTCGGCGCGGTAGCGCGCGGCGTGGTATCCTTCACCCCCGGGGCGGGTCCCATTGCCCGACGCGGATGGCAGCTGGCCGCGCACCAGTTCCTGGGGCAGGTGCTCGGGCAGGATGTCGCCGCCGGGGCAGAGGATGCAGGCGTGTTCCAGAGTGTAGCGCAGTTCGCGCACGTTGCCGGGCCAGTGGTAGGTCATGAACAGGCGCATCACCTCGTCGCCCACGCGGGCGATGTGCTTGCCGAAGCTGGCCCTGAACAGACCCAGGAAGTGTTCGCAGAGCAGGGGGATGTCCTCGGTGCGCTCGCGCAGGGGCGGCAGGTGGATCACCATCACCTTGAGGCGGTAGAAGAGGTCTTCCCGGAAGAGTCCCAGGCGGATCTTCTCCTGGAGGTCCACGTTGGTGGCGGCCAGCACGCGCACGTTGGCCTTGCGGGTGCGCGAGTCGCCCACGCGCTCGTACTCCTTGCGTTCCAGCACGCGCAGCAGGTTCAGCTGGATGCGCGGGGAGATGTCGCCGATCTCGTCCAGGAAGATGGTGCCGTCCTCGGCGGCCTCGAAGCGGCCCACCTTGTCGCGGATGGCCCCCGTGAAGGCCCCGCGCACGTGGCCGAAGAGCTCGCTCTCCAGCAGAGACTCCGAAAGGGCCGAACAGTTCACCTTGATGAGCGGCCCCTTGGCCCGGGGGCCGCCGTAGTGCAGGGCCTCGGCCACCAGTTCCTTGCCCGTGCCGGACTCCCCGGTGACGAGCACCGTGGACTCCACTTCGGAGAGCTGGTCCAGCACGGCGTAGATGGAGCGCATCACCTTGGACTTGCCGATGAGCCCCCGGTGGCCGTGCAGGTCGGTGAGGCGCTTTTCCAGGTCGGCCAGGCGGGTGATGTCGCGGATGACGAGCACCGCGCCCACGAAGTTGTTCTCCGGGTCCAGAAGCGGCGAGGAGTTGATGACCACGGTCTGTCCCGGGCGGTGGCCCTTGCACTCCACGCGGTACTCGATGACGGCCTCGCGGGTCTTGAGCGTGGTGGAGAGCACTTCGAAGCAGGCGCGGCGGCAGTGCCCGCCCACCAGGTGGAGGTGCTTGCCGTGGGAGGTTTCGCCGCCGATGCAGCAGAGTTCCGAGAGGGCGCGGTTGGTCTGGAGCACGTTCATCTCGGTGTCCACCACGATGAGGGCGTCGGGGATGGAACGGAACACGGCCTCCAGGTTCAGGCGCAGGCGCTCCTTTTCGTCCATGGCGCGCTTGAGGGCGCGTTCGGAGAGGATGGACTCGGTGATGTCGCGGCCCACGGACTGGTATTCCAGGAGCCTGCCCTGCTGGTCGAAGAGGGCGTGGTCGTTTCGCGCCAGCCAGCGCTCCTCGGCCCCGGGCAAGGCCATGCGGCACTGGATGGAGCCCACGGGCGCGGCCTGGGTGAGGGCGCGCAGGTGCCGCTCCTGCCGCTCGCGTTCCTCGGGGAGCCAGAAGGCCATGAACTGCGAGCCCAACAGCTCCTCCTTGGATTTGCCGAAAGAGCGGGCCATGGCCTCGTTGGCGAAGGTGACGGCCCCGTCGGGGCGGAAGCGGCAGACGAGTTCGGTCTGGTCCTCCACGATGGCGCGGTAGCGGGCCTCGCTGGATTCCAGGGCCTCCTTGATGAGCCGCCGGGCGGTGACGTCGGTGAGGTAGCCCACGATCTCGGCCGGGCGTCCCAGGTCGTCCAGGACGAGGCGGAACTGGTCGCGGATCCAGCGGGTGAGCCCCTGGGCGTTGGTGAAGCGGTATTCGCGGGTGCCCTGTCCCAGGGCCAGCTGGAGGCGAAGCTCGGCCTCGGTGGCGGGGGCGTCCAGGGGATTGATGCGCGAGAGCCAGAAGCCGTGCTCCTCCAGGAAGCGCCCCGGGGGGAAGCCGGTAAGGTCCTCGATGTTGTCGGAGATGTAGGTGAGCTCCAGCTCTCCGGCGGGCTTGCGCGAGTAGATCACGGCCGGGGCGCTGGTGAGCAGGGCCTTCATGCGGGCCTGGGTGCGGGCCAGGGTCTCCTCGGCCTGCTTGCGCTCGGTGATGTCCTGGACCATGGGCAGGTAGTAGAGGGGCCTGCCCCCGGCGTCGCTCACCAAGCCAGCCGAGAGGTGCACCCAGACCACCTTGCCGGACTTGTGGATGTAGCGCTTGTCCAGTTCGTAGGAGTCGATCTCGCCGCTTTTGAGCCGGGCCGAGCGCTGCTGGGCGGCCTCCACGTCGTCTGGGTGGGAGAACATGATGATGGGCTTGCCCAGGAGTTCTTCCTCGGTATAGCCCGTGATGCGGCAGAAGGCCTCGTTGGCGCGCAGGAACACCCAGTCCAGGGAGAGCATGGCCGCGCCGATGGGCGACTGGTCGAAGGTGCGGCGGAACTTCTCCTCGGAGGCGCGCAGCTCCAGGCCCATGGTGCGCAAGGCTTCCTCGGCCAGCTTGCGCCGGGTGATGTCGATGTTCAGGCCTTCGATGTAGAGGAGGTTGCCCGCCTCGTCGCGCACCTGGCGCGCGCTGGTGTTGATCCAGCGCACGCCGCCGCCCTTGCGCTTGAAGCGCGTCTCGAAGCCGGTGATGCGGCCTTGGGCCTCCAGTTCGGCCATGAGGTGGTCGCGGTCGGCGGGGTCCACGTAGAGCTGGGCGCGCAGGTCGGTGAGCTGGGCGATCACCTGTTCGGGCGTGTCGTAGCCCAGGATTTCGCACAGGGCCGGGTTCACGGCGATGAAGCGGCCGTCGGGCGTGGACTGGAAGACGCCCTCCACGGCGTTCTTGAAGAACGACTGGTACTTGCGCTCGATGAGCTTGAGGGGCGTCAGGTCCGTGAAGGTGAGGATGGAGAGCCGCGCGCCCGGCGTCACCAGGGGCTGGGCCGCGATGAGCACCGGCAGGCGCACGCCGCCCGCGCCCTGGAGGGTGCGCTCCTGGGGGGGCAGTGGCTTGTCCAGGTCCAGTGGCCTGTCGTGGGCGGGCTCGCAGAGGCATTCCAGGCCCAGGCAGTGGCGGCCCACGATCTCGCTCTCGGCGCGTCCCAGAAGCTCCAGGGCCTTGGGGTTGGCGTGGATGATCACGTGGTTTGCCGCGTCCACCACCAGGATGCCCGCGTCGATGGCTTCCAGGAGGTCGAGGCTGTCGATGTGCGACATGGGGTGCTCCGGGCGGTCTGGTTACGCCGCCGCGCCCCCGCGCGCAAGAGGCTTTGACAACCCGGCCCGGTCTGGTCCACGGTTTGAAAAGCCCCCCCGGGGGTAAGGAACGCCCCAGGAGCAACGCATGCGCCCAGTCCTCCCGTACGCTCTCGCGCTCATTCTCGCCCTAGCGGCATCCCAGGCCTTCGCCCAGCCCGGCACCAGAGCCTGGGCGGAAGTGCTCGAAGGCATCGACCGCGACCTGGACCGCCGCGCCGGGGAGATCGACGCCGTGCGCCTGGAGCTGCCCTCCCTGCTCTCCCAGGCCGGGCAGGACCTGGCCACCCTGGACAACCGCCTCACCCAGACCGTGATCCTCGAAGGCGTGGTGGGCGACACTCCCTGGACCTACCGCGCCCTGCTCTCCCAGTTCAAAAGCGTGCTCATGGCCGTGGAGGAGGACTCGCGCGGCCTGCGCCTGGCCAAGGAACACCTGAACAAGATCAAGGACGAGAACGCCACCCTGCGCGAGGCCAGGCGCAAGGGCCGCAAGGACGGCGAGAGCGACGCCGCCCTGTCCGCCCTGGAGGAACCCGGCAGGCGCATGGAGTCCATCAAGTCCGACGCCGACGCCCTCAAGGAGCAGGTGGACCGCGCCCTGGAGCGCTTCGAGTCCGTGCGGGAGCGCGCCGAGAGCGCGCGCGACGCCCTGCGCGAGGACTACATCCGCGTCTTCAAGGAACACTTCTTCGAGTCCGTGCGTCCGCCCCTGGACGCCTACGGCCTGATCCTGCTGGCCAACGCGGCCGAGGAATGGCGGGACGACTACCCCCGCTTCGTGCGCCCCGTGCGCGCGGGCGGGCGCTGGGACGCCCTGGCCTGGGCCACGCTGCCCCTGTGGACGCTCTTTCTGGGCGCGGGATGGCTCGTGGCCCGCTGGGCGCGCGTGGCGGGCGAGGCCCGCGTGCTCCTGGGCTGGCCGCTCATGGCCCTGGGACTGGCCCTGGCCGTGACCACCAGGATCGTGCCCTTCACGGCCAACCACGGGGTCTACCTGGGGGTGACCACCCTGGTGGCCTGCGGCGCGGCGGCGCTCACGCGCCACCGACTGGAGAAGGGCCTCCTGGCGTTCTGGCTGGCGGTGTTCTGCGCCGGGGCCGTGCTCCAGGCCCTGGCCCTGCCGGGCGAGGTGGTGGGGCCTGCGTGGTTCGTCGTGTCCGGTCTCGGGGCGTGGGCGCGCTGGCGGCGGGGCGCGCATTTCGCGGCGTGGTGCCTGGGGGCGCTGGCGCTCGCCGCACTGGGCGGCATGGGCCCCCTGGCGGTGGTGGCGGCCCAGGCGTGGTTCATGGCGCGCCTGGCCCAGGCCAGCGCCCTCTCGGTGAAGGCCCTGCTGGACGAACAGCCGGGGAGCTGGGTGCACTTCGTCACCCCCCTGGCCATGACCCTCACGGCCCTGGCCTGCCTGGCCTGGATTCTCTTGTTCATGGGCGGCCCCGGGTTCGTGGACCACGTGTTCGCCCTGGAGGTGGAGCTGGGCAAGGCCCGGCTCAGTCTGGACGCGGCGGCGTCCATGGTGCTCCTGTTCTTCGGCGTGCGTCTGGCGCTGGCCTGGTTCTCGGCCTTCCTGGAGCGCGCGTCCTTCGGGGGCAAGGCCATGGACCAGGCCCTGTCCCACACCCTGGGCATCCTGGCCTCCTACGTCTGCTGGACCGCCTACCTGCTGGCCTGCCTCCACGTGCTGGGCCTGCCGCTCTCGGGCCTTACGTGGATCGCCTCGGGCCTGTCGGTGGGCGTGGGCTTCGGGCTCAAGGACATCATCAACAACTTCGTCTCGGGGCTGATCATCCTCTTCGGCGGGTCCATCAAGAAGGGCGACATCGTGCAGACCGGCAAGCTCCTGGGCGAGGTCACGGCCGTGAGCGTGCGCAACACCACCGTGCGCACCATGGACAACTCCATGGTGATCATCCCCAACTCCAGCTTCCTCAAAGGCGAGATCATCAACTGGAGCTACCAGGACAAGCGCATCCGCCTGACCATCCCCGTGAGCGTGGCCCCGGGCACCAAGATCAAGAAGGTGCGCAAGATCCTCGTGGCCGAGGCGGCCCAGCACGAGAAGGCCCTCAAGGAGCCAGCGCCCTCGGTGTTCCTGCGACAGTTCGGGCGCATGGGCCTGGATTTCGAGCTCTACGTCTGGATCGAGGATTTCCGCGACAAGTTCCGCGTGGAGTCGGACCTTGCCACGGCCATCGATCAGGCCCTGCAGGAGAACAAGATCACCGTGGCCTTCCAGGGCGTGAAGGTGAAGTACAAGCCCCGGGGCAGCGAGGAGGCCCAGCGCGAGGCCGCCCGCGAGGCCCTGCGCGAGAAGCGCCGCCAGGTGTTCTCCCTGGTGCGGCCCCTGCGCCGCGTGCACATGCGCGCCCGCTGGGGCGTGAGCGCCCCTCCCCGGCAGGGGGGCGAAGAATCCTGAGGGGCGTGTAACCGCCACGTCCCCGTCCGCGACTACCCCTGCGGAGGCTCAAGTGGGGAAAGCCCTCATGGGGGACGCGCAGGCCGTGCGGCGCGTCCTCGACGGTGACACGGAGGCGTTCGAGGTGCTGGTGCGCACGCACCAGGAGCATCTGTTCCGCCTGTTGTCGCGCCATCTGCCCCGCTCCGAGGTGGCCGAGGCGGCCCAGGAGGCCCTCCTGGACGCCTACCAGAACCTGGCCAAGCTGCGCGAGCCGGATCGCTTCCGCTCCTGGCTCTCGGCCATCGCCATGCGGCGCGCCGCCGACTTCTGGCGCGAGCACGCCAGGCGCTCGGAAAAGGGCGTGGACTTCTCCGACCCGGAACAGTCCACCTGGATCGAGGAGCTCATGGCCGAGGACTCGGCCCAGCGCTTCGAGGAACTGGCCGGACGCCGCGAGGCCGTGAAGCTTGTGGAGACCCTCCTGGACGGGCTCGGCCCCGAGGACCGCATCGCGGTGGAACTCTTCTACGCCGAGGAATACGGCGTGGGCGAAATCGCCGAGATGCTGGGCTGGGGCGAATCGAAAGTGAAGGTGCGGCTGCACCGCGCCAGAAAGAAGATGGCCCGGCAGTGCGAGACGCTGCTGGGACGGGGAGTGAGGCCATGAACGAACGGATGGAACGCGTGGTCGGACATGTGGTGCGATCCAGGCAGACCGTGGACGTGCCGCCGGGATTCGCCGGACGCGTGATGGCCCACGTGCGCGAGCGCGCCGAGGCGGCGCTGGACGGCTGGTTCGTGCGCCGCGTGGCCCTGCCCTTCATGGCGGGCGGCGGCGCGGCCTCGGCGGGGCTGGGCCTGGCCTGGCTGTGGCTGTGGCAGGCCGGATACGCCGGGGAGCTGACGCTGCTCATCTCGGGCGCAACCTGGGCGGGCTTCTAGCGATGGCGGTCCTCAACAAGAAAACGCTCATTCTGGCGGGCGCGGGCATCTTCCTGGCCGGCGCCCTGGCCGGGGGCGTGGGCGCGGGCTTCGTGATCAAATACCGCTTCTCCCCGTCGCTGCGCATGGAGAAGATGGGGCCGGGCGGCTTCTTCATGGAGCGCCTGGACAGCGCCCTCAAGCTCTCCCCAGCCCAGCGCGAGGCCATCCTTCCCGTTGTGGAGGATGTGCTTGCCAAGGCCCGCCAGGTGCGCGAGCCCTGCCTGCGCGCCGAGGAGGATATCTTCGAGGAAGGCGCGACACGCATCCGCGCCCACCTGGACCAGGAACAGAACGAGCGCTTCACCGGCTTCCTGGATAAGGCCCGCAAGTTCCGCAAGCGCATCTTCGGTCCCGGTCCCGGCCCGGAGTTCGGGCCTCCGCCCCCTCCCCCCGGCTTCCCGGGCGATCCGCCCCCGCCCGGACCTCCCGGAGGACCGCCCCCCAAAGGATGATCCCCGGGCCGCCCGGCCCTGCATCGCCCGTCCCGCCCCAGGCAGGACGGGCGATTCGGTTTGACGCGGGGCGCGAATTTGTTCACCATGCCTGCCAACGAAACCACCAGCGCGCAGGCTCCCCCATGCCCACCTTCCCCGTCTTTTCCGCGGTATTCCAGGCCATGGCCGTGTTCGGCCTGCATCTCGGCAAGCTCGTGAAATGGGCCCTGGTCCCCCTGGCGCTCACGGCGGCGGCCGCCGCCCTGGCGGTGGGGGCGGCGGTGCTGGGCAAGGGGCTCCTGGCCGAGGGCTCCCGGGCGTGGTGGCTGGCCGCCGTGCCCGCCGCGCTCTTCGTGGGCTGGGCCTGGGCGCCCTACGGCGTGCGCGTGAACCAGCTGGCCGTGTGGGGGCGCGTGGAGCAGGGGGGCTACATGGCCCAGATGGTCTCGGGCCGCGTCAAGTCCTTCCTGGGCTACATGCTCCTGGTGGCGCTCATCCAACTGGCGGGCCTGGGCCTGTCGGCCGCTCCCTTCCTGGTGTCCATGTCCCGGGGCGACAGGGCGGCCCTGGCGGGCGGGGCCGTGAGCGCGCTCCTGGCCCTGTCGTTCCTGGTGCTCACCTCGCCGCTCAACCTGATCTGCACGGCGGCCTCGGTGACGCCGCGGCCGTCGCTGGGCCAGGTCTTCCATCTTGCCTCGGGCGCACGCTGGAGGCTCTTCTGGCTCATGTTCCTCCCGGCGGCCCTCTTCGCGGTGCTGGGGGAGGCGCTCACCCAGGTCTCCAACGCCTTCGGGGCCGACAAGACCGTGCTGGGCTTCGTGGTGTTCATGCCCGCCCAGGTGCTGCTCACGTTCTTTAGTTCCGTCACGTCCACGGCCGCGCCGGGCGTGGCCTGGCGCATGCTTTCCGGCCTGCCGGACCCGCGCGGCGCGGCGTCCGGCTCCGGGGGCGCGGCCTCCTCCGGTCCCGAATCCGCCCCCGAATCCGCCCCCGAATCCGGACCGGAGCCCGTTCCCGCAAGCTCCTCCGACCCCGGCCATGGACAGGACCGGCCCTGACGCCCGGGGACGCCCCCGCGCGTTCCCGGCCCCCGGACAACACCCCGCGTCCCTGCCCGACGGCCCGCCCGTCGGCGGCCGGGCGCACGTATTTCCAAGGAGTGACCGATGATGCGGGAGAGCGACGAGGCTCCCTGGCGTTTTTCGCCCCTGCGCGTGGTGGGCGAGTCCCTGGCCTTCACGGCGGTGCATGTCCGGGAGATCGCCCGGTGGGCCCTGGCCCCCCTGGTGTTCGGCCTGGGTTTTCACCTCTACGCCGAGGTGCGCTCCGGCGGCGACGCCTCCGCCCCGGCCTTCGGGCCGCTCATGCTCCTGGCGCTTCTGCTCTTGTGGATCAGGGTGCCCCTGGAAATGCGCCTGTACCGCCTGGGGCTGCTTGGCGAGCGCCCGGGCGCGCCCTACGCCCAGGAGCTGCTCACGGGGCGCTCCCTGCGCTATCTCTGGGCCTACGTGCGCATGACCTTCCTCTTCGCGGGCTGCGTGATGGCCGTCACCACCATCCTGGGCTCGGGCATGGGCCTTCTGGAGAAGGACGCCGTCCAGCCTGGCCAGGCCATGCCCCTGGCCTTCGCGGCCGCCGTGCTGGGGGCCATGGGGCTGGTCTACGCCTGGCTGGCCCCCCGGCTGCTGCTGCTCTTCCCGGACGTGGCCCTTGGCGGCCCGGGCAGGCTCTTTCCGGCCGAGGGCATCCCCCTGGGGGCCCGGCGGGCCCGCTGGCGCATTCTGGCCGTGGCCGCCCTGGTCTGGACCCCGGAGCTGTGCCTGAACGCGCTCACCCACGCGGGCCTGGGGGGCGAGCGCTGGCAGGCCTTCTCGGGCAGCGTGTGGTACGTGGCGGGCAGCTTCCTGCTGGGGCTGCTCACGCTGGTGGTCTCGTGCGTGGCCGGGTCCCGGATGTACGGCCTGCTGGTCCCCGGCGGCCCCAGGCCCGAACCCGAGCCTCAAGAATCCGACGAGGACTGAGCGCGCCGTGGGCTCCCGCTTCCCCGAGGGCCTGGAGTCCGGGCGAGGTCTGCCCGCGGGCCGCGTGCTGGGCGAGGCCCTGGCCCTGGCGTCCGGGCATTGCTGGACCCTGCTGGCCTGGAGCGCGTCCATGCCCGCCGTGGGGCTCCTGCTCATGGGGCTGGGAGTGCTCGCCGGGGCCTCGGGACCATGGGCCGTGGCGCTCACGCTCTTCATCTGGGCCATCATGGGGGGGCTGCTGGCGAGGTTCTGGGTGCGGGCGCACCGCCTGATGCTCCTGCCGCCCGACCGCGAAGGCCTTCCGGCCCCGGAGGGGCGCGTGCGGAGCTGCCTGTGGGCCATGGTCCTTCTGACGCTGGCCTCGGTCCCGGCGTGGGTCGCAGGACAGGTTCTGGCCAGGGCCATGGGCCAGGCCCTTGACCTGGCCTTGGACCTGGCCCCGGGGCTGGCCCCTGCCCGGTCCGGCCCCGTGGCCTCCCTGGAGGCCGTGGTTTCGTTGTTGCTGCCGTTCTTCGCCGTACAGGCGCTCATGGCCCGGCGCGTGCTCCTCTACCTGCCCGGTGTGTCCCTGGGACGGCGCGCGCCGTGGTCCCTGGCCACGGCCATGGGCCGGGGTCATGGCCTGGCCCTGGCGCGCCTCAATCTCTGCGCCGGGGGCTTCACCGTGGGCGTGAGCCTCTTCGCGGGGTGGCTGGTGGGCATGGCCTTCCCGCACGGCCCCCAGGGGCTGCTCGAACTCCTGACCCTCCTGGTGGGCCTGCCCGCCCAGGCCGTTTTCGTGGCCTGCCTCCAGGCCGCCTGCTACCGCCGCCTCACCCTGGACCCCGAGGCCTGATCCGACCGCCTTCAAGCCGCCGCGCACAATTTTTCAGCTTTTTACCCACATAGCGCTATGTGGGTATTTTTTTCTCCGCGCCTGGGGATAATCCCGCCGACCCTGGCAAGGAGAGACGATGGCCTTCACGCGATCAACCATCATCGACGCGTCCCCCTCGGGGGATTCCGTCAAGCAGGCTGTCCTGGACCTGGACGCCGACCTCACGGGGGCCTTCGCGGGCCTCAACCAGGTCCAGGCCGCCACGGCCCTCAAGATCAGCCAGTCCGAGTACGACCAGCCCAGCGGCGTGCCCCGCCTGGACGCCGCCGGGCGCATCAAGGCCGCCCAGATCCCGGACGCCGGGGCCGACCTGCCCGTGGGCATGATCGCCGCCTTCGGCATGGAGTCCCTGTCCGAGGACGCCAACTGGCTCGAATGCGACGGCGCGCAACTGCCCCTGGCCGACTACGCCGCGCTCCACGCCGCCATCGGCGACGCCTTCGGCCTGGCGGACCCTGGTTTCTTCCGACTTCCCGACCTGCGAGGCCGCT
Source organism: Fundidesulfovibrio magnetotacticus (assembly GCF_013019105.1). NCBI lineage: Bacteria > Pseudomonadati > Thermodesulfobacteriota > Desulfovibrionia > Desulfovibrionales > Desulfovibrionaceae > Fundidesulfovibrio > Fundidesulfovibrio magnetotacticus. The sequence continues at coordinate 4,549 of NZ_BLTE01000029.1, read as the reverse complement.
TCCTGCGCGGCTTCGACAACGGCGCGGGTCACGACCCCGACGTGGCCCGGCGCTCCGGCGGCGACGCCGTGGGCTCCACCCAGAACAGCGCCACCCTGGACCACGCCCACCCGCTGTTCACAGGCGGCGCGGGCTGGGGCGTGGGCACGGAAAACGGCGGCTTCGGAATCCCCACGGTCGTCAGCGGCACGGCGCAGTCCACCGCCGGGCTGCTCTCGTCCGCCGAGGGCGGCATGTTCTACCCCGCCGGCCAGGGCTCCGGCTGGCACCTCGCCCAGATCTCGCCCTGGGAGACCCGGCCCTTCAACGTGGCCGTGCTCTGGGCCATCAAATGGAGATGACCGTGATCCTCTACCGCTACGACGAATCGGGGCTCTACACCGGCCCCGTGTCCCCGGCCCTGTCCCCGGCGCGTCCCTTCGTGAACGGGCGTCCCAACCACCTGCGCCCCGCGCGCTCCACCGAGGCCGCCCCCCCCGAGGCCCCTCCGGGCCACGCCGCCGTGTTCGACGGCCAGGCATGGTCCCTGGTGGAGGACCGCCGGGGCCTCCCGGTCTACGACAAGTCCACCCGCGCCCGGAGCCTCTGGACCCGCCTCGGGCCGCTCCCCGAGGACCTCACGGACCAGACCCCGCCCTCGGACTGCCACGTCTGGGACGGCCAGGCCTGGACCGAGGACATGGCCCTGCGCCTGGCCCGGGTGCGCCGAGAGCGCGACCGGAAGCTCGCCGCCTGCGACTGGACCCAGCTGCCCGACGTGCCCCTGGCCCCCGAAACCCGCGCCGCCTGGACCGCCTACCGCCAGGCCCTGCGCGACCACCCTCAGGACTGGAGCGCGGACAAGACCTGGCCCCAGCCCCCCCAGGAGTAAACCATGGCTTATCGCTACGACCTCAAGATCGACCAGGGGGCCACCCTGGCCCTGGACATCGAATGCCAGGACGACGCCGGCAAGCCCATGGACCTCACGGGCTACACCGTCCAGGCCCAGATCCGGCGCCGTCACGACGACCCCGAGCCCGCCGCCGTGTTCGCGGCCGCGCTCGACGACCCGTCCACGGGCGTGGTGGGCCTGATCCTGGACGCCCACCAGAGCGGGGGGCTCACGAAATCCTACGGAGTCTGGGACTGCGAGGTCACCGCCCCGGACGGCAGCGTGCAGCGCCTCGTGGAGGGCAAGGTGAACGTCTCCCCGCAGGTGACGCGGTGAGCGCCCAGGTGCGTCGCATGGTGCTGCGGCGTGGCGCGCCCCTGGTGGCCAGGGTGGCCGTCTCCACCCCGGAGGGGCCTGGCCAGCACGGGCAGTTCAGCGCCCTGGAGCGCTGCCGGAGCCATGCCGCCAACGCCCAGGCATCCCGCGAGGCGGCCCAGTCCTCCCTGGTGCAGGCCCAGGCGGCGTCCGCCAATGCCCAGGCGGTGCTGGAACAGGCCTTGTCCGCTGCGGGCGGGGTGCGCGTGAGCCCCGCAGACGCTGCCCCCAAGGTGCTCTCCCTGGCCCTGGAGGCGCAGGCCCCCCTGGCCGCCGCCGTGCTGGACCCGGGCGGCGCGGAGCGTCTGGGACTCTCCCTGGACGCCATGACCGGGGCCACGGCCGGGCAGGCCGGGGCCGCCGGGGCAGTGCCCGCCCCCCAGGCCGGGGACCAGGGCCGCTTCCTGGGCGGCGACGGCCTCTGGCACGACCTGGACAGGGCAAGCCTCGGCCTCTCCCGCGTGGAGGACGCCTGGACGCCCCTGCCCGGTCCCGCGAGCGTGCTCTCGGCCTCCCTGGCGGCCCTGCCCGGGGACTGCCTTGCCCTGGCGGCCACCGGTCGGGCCATCCGGCCCCAGGCCCCGGCCGGGGCCAGAGGCCATGTGCTCGATGCCGCCTACGACCAGGCCCAGAACCGCACCGTGCTCGCCGTGGATGGCTTCGCCCTCGCGGCCGACTGCGGGACGCTCGAAGTGGGGCAGGACCCCGCCAACGCCCCGGCCGGATCGTCCGGGGCGGGCGACGCCCTCTACCTCGCCAACAACTACTATTATTTCGGCTTTTAGCCGGAGGAGATCACCATGGGTACCACACCCGCTTTCCCGGGCCTGCCCGCCGCCACGGCGGCGCGAGCCCTCGTCAACGCCGACGCCACGGCGTTCGTCACGCTCCACACCGCCATCGCGGCGGGTTCCGGCGGCAAAGGCGTCCTCCTGGGCCGCCTGCGCGCCGCCAGCGACAACGCCTCTGCCATCACGCTCCAGTTCGCCCGCCAGGTGTCGGGCACGGACTACGTGCTGGGCGAGGTCCAGGCCCCGGCGGGGGCGGGCACGGACGGGGCCACAGCCTGGGTGGACGTGCTGGCCTCGCTGAACAGCGGACTGCCGCTCACGCTGTCCCCGGGCGAGGCCCTGCGCGTGCGCGCCAAGGTGGCCGTCACGTCGGGCAAGCGCATCGACATCACGGCCGAAGTGGCCCCGCTCTAGGAGGCCGCCGTGAGTCTCTACTCCCTCAAGACCGGCGCGGCAGGCGCGCCGGTCCAATCCTGGAGCGCCTCCCTGGGCGTCTCCTCCGCAGGCGACAAGCTGGCGAAGCTCGCCGCGCTCTACGACAAGCGCCCGGAGACGACGCTCTCCGGCGCGTTCGCGGTCCCCGCCATCGAGAACGGCCCCGTGGCCGTGGCGCGCTTCGGCGACCTGACGCTCAACGGGGCCACCATCACCACGGACAAGCGCTGCAACGGCCTGTTCCTGCTCTGCGACAGCCTGACCGTCACCGGGGCCGCGAGCGTGATCCACATGGACCACACCCGGGCCAACCGCGCGTTCGACCCGGCCGACGCGGACTGCTCCATCCCGGCCAGCCTCGTCCTCTCGTCGCGGTTCCTCCCGCTCGCCGGGCTCCTGGCCATGATCCGCCAGAAGAACATCTTCGTGGGCGACCCGCAGTTCTGGCTTGAAATGGCCCCGCTCGTCACCTGCACCATCACGCCCGGGCCGTACCTTTCGCGCAACTCCCTGTGCGGCGCGGCTCAGAACAACTACGCTAACGTGGGGAATGCCGGGACCGGAGGGCCGGGTGGCGCGGGCGGATCCCGCATCGGCTGGGGAGAGCGTGGGCGATGGTGTCGCGGCGGGTACGGAAACGACTACTACGGAACGGCCTACCACAACCCCGAGACGCTGCTCGCCATGAGCAACCCCGGCGGATTCGTGGTGGTGGCCGTCATCGGCAACGTCACCGTCGGCCCCGGCCTGACGATCCATGCGGACGGAGGCCCCACGTCCGGCGTGGACTGCTCCGGCGCGGGCGGCGGCCTCGCCCGGCTGCTCCACGGCGGGACGCTCACCGGATCGCCAACCGTGCGCGCCGCCGCTGGCGCTGGCGGAGGCGGGACCTACGGCGTCGCTGGCGGGGCCGGATTCGCCGGGGCTTCCGGCTTCACCGCTTTCGGCCTGTGAGGAGATGCCATGAGCCTCTACGCAATCAAACAGTCGGCCGCCAAGGCGCGGTGGTCGCAACTGCTCACGCTGAACATCGCCACGCTGTTTTCCCTCTACACGTCCCGGGGGAACGCCACGTTTGACCAGGCGGGCCAGATCGTCACGGCCCTGGACGGCCCCATCCAGGTGGCCCGCTACGACGCCCTGACGGTCAACGCGGCGCTCACCGCCTCGAACCGCTGCCGGGGGTTGCTCCTGCTCTGCGACTCCCTGACCATGGGCGCGGCCGGGTCAATCTCCATGACGGCGCGCGGCGCGGCGGGCAACGCCTCGTGGGTGAACCAGAACATCCTCATCCCCAACGTCCCGCTGCTGCTCTCGGGCAAGGACACGGCCTACGCGGACTTCCTGGCCTGGATCAGGGCCGCGGGCTACTGCGTCTTCGACCCCAACCTCTATGTCGCGCGCCTGCCCGGGATGGGCGACGTTGATGCGGACTACATCAACTGGCCGAACAATGGCTCCCCGATCATTATTGCCAGCGGGTGTGGTGCTGGCGGTGAGGGATACACTGGAGTGGGCACGACTGGAGGCGCTGGGGTGAATGCCCCAGGCGGCGGTGGAGAAGGCGCGAACAACCCCTACCCGGCGGACATCGCCGGACAGGCGCGCGTGTGGGGCGGCGGCTCCGGCGGCGCGGCTGGCAATACGACCTCCGGGAAGCGGTCTGCCAGCCAGTACGGTGGTCCCGGCGGGGGTATCGCGGGGGTCGGCGGGCACTGTGGCGGGGGAGGCGCTGGGAACCCCGGAGGCCCTGGCGGGGGCGCTGGAACTGTTACTGCGCCTGGGGGGGACGGCACTGGCGGCGTCCTGATGATCCTCTGTCGCGGAAACGTCAACCTGACCGCAGGACACACCATCTCGGCATACGGCGTAGCCGGTGGAGCAGCCACATCGAGCCCGGCCTCTTATGCTGGCGGCGGCGGGGGGTCCGGCGGTGGATACATCGGCTTGTTCCGTGGTGGATCGCTGACTGGCGCCCTTAACAGCCCGTTGCAAAAGGTCGTTTTCGGCTATTACCCCTCACAGACGACTGCGATGGGCATGATTGCGCGGCATTGCTCCTCTGCAACCAAGA
>NZ_BLTE01000028.1 GCF_013019105.1 Fundidesulfovibrio magnetotacticus | reverse complement strand
CATCACGCTCACGGATTCGGAGCTGCGCGCCGAGGCCACCCAGGACAACCTGGGCGTGCTGGCCCTGAACAAGTTCCTGCGCGGGCTGCCGCGGGACCAGCAGGGTTTCTTCAAGGACTGCCGCATCGCGGCGGTGATCCCGGTCTACATGCCGCGCGGGGACTTCCAGGAGAACGTCCACGCCATGAACATGGACCGCGACCAACTGGACTGGCTGCTGAAAACGCGCCCCGAATTCAAGGCCTGCGACGACACGGCCAACAATACGCTTGTTACAGGCGGCAAGGTGGTCTCGTGCGGCGTTGCGACGCCGGATGGGAAGGGCTGTATGACTTCAACCTCTAACGATCTCTAAAGGAGAAGCATCATGCCAGAGCGTATCGACGATCCGAGTTTCAAGATGAACGACGAGGCCATCAACAAAGTCTACGGCCAGGACGACTTCTCGTTCGGCGGCCACATCTACCACAAGAGCGAAGGAGAAACGTACCGAGAGTACGGCGAGATACCGGAGGCAACGGTAAGGATCGCTCCTGACGAAGCGGCGAGGATCAATGCGCAACGATTGGAATCAGACGTGAGCAACCAAAAGCGTCAAGCCTACCTAAAAAAGCGTGAAGAGTGGCACAATACGCCGGATACGCCGAGCATGGGGCCCGAGTTTGACCACCGCCACGATGCGCCGCCGCCGCATCCAGATGTGAAGCCGGTAGCGGATTCGGCAACGGATTTTCTGCATGGGTACATGGGCGGTGAGATTGCCAAGGGGGTGGGAAATGCGGTGAAAATAGGGTCAAAGATGCTAAGATTGCCTGATAGGTATGCGCAGGGATTGGCGTATGCGGCAAGTAGTTGGGCAGATAGCTTGTCGCACGACGGGTGGCACTACATGAATCCTCATAAGGATCAGTGATGAAAAGGCCCGGATCTTTAAACAGTTCCGGGCCTGGCACTATTTATTGATCAGACAAGGAAATATGAAGCCAAAATAGAATGAGGCCAGCACCATTCCGACAAGCGCCGATTTATTATGTAGAATGTAGCGCGAGTAGTTATTCATGGCACCCTCCAGTGTAAATTCTAAGGCATATAGACAAGACGAACAATACCGTTGCAAAAACAGTAGCCGTTGCCCAATATCTTCGAATAAAAATTTGATCGTGGTCAGGGGGCTCTGTCGACACAGAAGTTGTCTCGCTTTTTTGAGCTACTGTGCTTGCATTAATAAAAAAAAAGCCTGCCTACATGTATTATAAGGATGAGGGCCAAAGCGTATACTGTGCCACCAAGCAAGTACTTAGATTCTTCGCGAACAATACGCCAGGGGATGAACATATGTTTCTCCATGTGCATGTGTCATGGGCAGCATGCATGCGTACATGTCATCCGAAACAAATTTTACTCTAAATATACAGAATTCAGATTTTATGCTGAGTTTTGGCTGGTGTCAATCCGACTTGGGCGGTTTGTCGGCAAGGTGGCCAACTGGAACCAGGCCGGGCGCATCACGGTGAACACCAACGCCTCGGAGCAGACCCTGGTGATGGCCGTGATGGTGCTGGAGACCCCCTTCGGGCGCATGAAGGTGACCATCGACCGCTACCTGGCCAAGGACGACGACTCCGGCACCAAGTACGACCGCGTCACCGTCTACGCCCCCGACCGCTGCTCCGTGGCCACCCTGCGCCCGTTCAAGTGCGTGGAGCTGGCCAAGACCGGCGACTCCATCAAGTGCCAGTCCGTGGTGGAGGCCACGTTCGTGATGCCGGGCGAGAAGAGCGCGGCCAAGTGCTCCAAGTGCGCCACCGACTAGGCGGCTAACCCTCAACCAGGGGGCGGGCTGGAGGGTCCGCCCCCTTTCAAGGAGCACGCATGATCGAACACCGCATCACGCTCACGGATTCGGAGCTGCGCGCCGAGGCCACCCAGGACAACCTGGGCGTGCTGGCCCTGAACATCGACCCGGACCAGCTGGACTGGCTGCTGAAGGCGCGTCCCGAGTTCAAGACCTGCCTGCCCGGCGCGGCCCCTGTGCCTGAAGAGTTTCTCACCATCGTGCAGCCAGACTGGCGCGTCCCGGGCCGATGGACAGGGCGGCGTTCCTCAGCTCGCCCCTCCCCTGCGGAGGCCCCCCCACCGCCGAACTTCAGGCGCAAATAAGCCAGGCCCGATGCGCTCGCGCCGCGCATAGGGCCTGCCCGGTTCGCAGCGCCTGCCCGTCGGCCCCCGGCAGACCCGGGGACCGGCGCGCAGGGCAGCAGCTATTCGTAGAGGGTTTCGTCGGGGGGCTCGGGAAGCTCCTCCTCGGCCCGGGGCTCCGGCACGGGGGCCGGGGCCGGGACGGGGGCGGGCATGGAGACCACCCGCGCGGGCGGGACGTGGAGCCGCTCGGGCGCGGGCAGGGTGAACTCCACCACGCCGTCGGCGTGGTCGCGCAGCTTGTCCGAAAGGTAGTAGCCGAACTTGGCCACGAAAACGAGCATGCCGTGCTCGCGCGCGAAGTTCATGGCCGGAATCATGTCCGCGTCGCCCGTGAGCAGCACGATCTTGTGCACCATGGCCCGGGCGGCCATCCAGGCGATGTCCAGGCCCATGAGCATGTCCACCTCCTTCTGCACCAGGTTGATGGACACGTCCTGGGGCTGAAGCGGACGGTTGTGGTAGAGCGAATCCATGATGCCGCGCATGTTCTTCTTGTTGAGCTTCCATCCCTGCATGGCCAGGGAGCCCAGGCGCAGCTGCATGCGCGGCATGCGACGCAGCTGGTCGAGGTATTCGTGTTTGATGCGGTATTGTTCGGTGGTGGAGAACTCGATCTCCCGCTGCGAGATGGGGTGCACGGCCTTGCCCCCGTAGGGCGGCGAATCGTAATAATAGGAGCGGAAGAGGCTGTCGTTGTCGAATTCGGGATCGTCCATCACGAGGTCGGTGGCCATGCGCACCGACTCCGCCGTGGGCGGCTGGCCCAGGCGGGCTTCCATGTGTTTCATCCAGAAAAAGCTGCCATCGATGAGAATCGAAACGTTCATGCATCATCTCCGATCAAGTCAGTATGGAAAGCGAGTGTAGGCCTTCGCCCATGCCCCGTCAAATCGAGCATTTTTTCGCATTTTCCCCACATAGCGCCATGTGGGCTGCGCCGCGCCCCGCCTTGCGCTATGGTGGCCGCGCCCTGGCAAAGGACGCGACATGACCGTATCGGAACTCCTGGAAGACATCAGGCTCGAACTCGCCGACGAGGCCAAGACCCGCTGGAGCGACCAGCAGATCCTCAAGGCCGTGGCCAAGGCCTACCGCAGGCTCTCCCACGTGCTCTACCGCAACGACGTTGAACTGGGCCGCGCCGTGCACGTTTTCCTCGCGGAACCCGGCCGCGCGGACTACCCCCTGCCCGCCGACTTCATGGCCGACTACGGGCTCTACCGCGACGACACCCACGCCCGCCTGACCAAGCACGGCGACGACTCCTGGCAGCAGCTGGCCGCCCCGGCCGAGTGCTCCGCCTGGATCGTGCGCGGCGACTCCCTGCTCCTGGCCGCCGCCCCCTCGTCGGCGAAGGCCCTCACGCTGATCTACTGGCCCCTGGTGGACCTCGAAGGCCTGGACATGGACGCCCCCACGCCCTTCGACGGCAAGCTCGACGACATCGTGGCCGAATACGCCGCCTTGCGCCTGAAGAACATCGACGAGATGGACGTGGCCCAGGACGGACAGCTCCTCCAGGACATGGAGAACAACCTCCTCAACACCTATTCCGCCATCTCGCCCGTCACCGTCACGCGCAGGGGGTGGCTGGCCTAGCAGCCTGTCGAAAACAACTCGCGGGCTGCAACGATCGACTTCGGCAACGGGCCGACAGGACCGACCCGGCCGGACTATTTTCGGGTCCGGCCGGGTTTTTCCCCACATAGCGCTATGTGGGCTGACAGGAGACGATTCCCCGCTACACTGCCCTGTCCATGAACACCGACGTCACCGTGCACACCGGCTACGTCCCGCACCGCTTCCAGCGCCAGATCCACGAGGGCCTGCGACGCTTCTCGGTGCTCGTCTGCCACCGCCGCTTCGGCAAGACCGTGCTCTGCGTCAACGCGCTCATCGACGCCGCGCACCGCCCCGGATTCCCCGACCAGCGCCTGGCCTACGTGGCCCCGGCGCTCTGCCAGGCCAAGCGCGTGGCCTGGGACTACCTCAAGCGCTTCGGCCTGCGCGTGCCCGGCGCGAAGGCCAGCGAGAACGAACTGCGCCTGGACTTCGAGAACGGCTCGCGAATCACCCTCCACGGGGCCGACAACCCCGACGGACTGCGCGGCATCTACCTCGACGGCGTGGTCCTGGACGAATACGCCGACTTCCGACCCGGGGCCTACGCCTCCGTAATCCGCCCCGCCCTCTCGGACCGCCAGGGCTTCGCCGTGTTCATCGGCACGCCGCGCGGACACGACCACTTCTTCGACCTCTACCAGACCGCCCTGCGCGAGCCAGACTGGTACGCCGGGCGCTTCCCGGCCAGCGTCACCGGGCTCATTGCGCCGGGCGAGCTGGCCAGCGCCCGCGCCCAGATGTCCCAGGCCCAGTACGACCAGGAGTACGAGTGCAACTTCGACGTGGCCTCCACCGACTCCCTGATCCCCCTCTCGCTGGTGCTCGAAGCCATGGGCCGCCCCGTGAGCTACCTGCACGCCCCGGCCGTCATGGGCCTGGACGTGGGCATGTCCCTGGCGGGAGACCCCTCGGCCATCGCCGTGCGCCGGGGCGGCAAGGTGGTGCACCTGGAGGAGTTCCGCCTGGACGACACCCTGGCCATCGCCGGGCGCGCCCGCGAGCGCTTCCACGACTTCCGGCCCGAAGCCCTCCTGGTGGACAGCGTGGGCTGGGGCGCGGGCGTGGCCCACACCCTGGCGGGCTGGGGGCTGCCGGTCACGGCGGTGAACGTGGCCGAGTCCGCCGCGGCCTCCGAGCGCTTCAACCGCCGCCGCGACGAACTCTGGTGGAAGGCCAGGGAGTTCTTCGAGAGCCGCGTCACGGCCTTGGACGATTCCCTGCCCCTGGCCGGAAAGCTCGCGGCCGAACTCTCCGGCCCCGCCTATGCCGTGCTGCCCTCCGGGCGGCTCAAGGTGGAAGGCAAAGACGACCTCAGGCGTCGGGGCGTGCCCTCCCCCAACCTGGCCGACGCCTTCATCCTGACCATGGCCCACGCCGACCGCTTCCGGCCGGCGGACGACACCCTCATCCAGGAAGACGAGGCCCACGCCTCGCGCTTCCTCTAGGAGCCCCCATGCCCCTCTCCGACGACGACCTGCTGCACATCCTCAAGCCCGACATGGACAAGGCCCGCGCCCACCAGGCCGAACTCTCGGCCGAGCGCGAGAAGCATTACCGCGCCTACCGCGCCGAACCCTACGGCAACGAGCGCCCCGGCTGGTCCCAGACCGTGCACCCCACCATCTTCTCCGTGGTGGAGTGGATGAAGCCCGGCCTGGTGGAGGTCTTCACCGGCGACTTCTTCGCCTTCACACCCGTGGGCGGTCAGCCAGACCCCGCCGCCCGCAAGGACGCCCAGGCCCGCGCCGACCGCCTGAAGCGCTACGTGCGCCACAAGCTCTTCAACCAGCTGGACGGCGAACGCCTCGTGGAGGACTTCGTGCACGACTGCCTGGTGAACCACTACGGCGTCATGAAGATCACCCAGCGCGACGACTTCGAGCTTTCCACCGAACTGCTGCCCGAAATGACCACCGAGGAACTGGAGGACCTGGCCCGGCGCGACCCCACCCTGGTGGACGTGCGCGGCGGCAAGGCCTTCACCCGCCAGGATCCCTACACCGGGCGCGAGGTCTCCGGCCTGCGCGGGGCCAAGGCCGTGCGGCGGCGCACCCGCTACAAGGGCTTCCACCTGGAGGTGGTGCCCCCGCGCGAGCTCTGCATGCTCCCCGGCTACCCCGACCTGGAGAACAACCCCTTCGTGGCCCACGTGGTCCGGCGCGACCTGGACTTCGTGCGCCGCCAGGAGCTGGCGGGCATCTACCGCAAAGGCAGCGCCAAAGCCCTTCTGGACAAGCTCACCGACCGCCACGCCCTGGAGGACGTGGCCGGAGAGTTCCACACCCAGCACGACGTGGACGGCCTCTCGCCCCCCGACGCCATGGCCCAGGCCCACGCCGACGCCGCCGCCGCGCGGCCCCGGGGCGAGGTGCTCGTCTGGGAGTGCTACACCCGCCTGGACCTGGACGGATCGGGGCTGCTCGCCCCCTGCATCGTCACCCTCTGCGAGGACGTGGTGCTGCGCGGCCCCGAGGAGAACCCCTACGGCGGACCGCCCTTCGAGATGGGCTTCGTCTACAAGGAGCCCCACAAGGCCGTGGGACGCCCCATCGCCGCCGTGCTGGACCACCGCCAGCGCGTGCTCTCAAACCTGCTGCGCAACATCCAGGACAGCGCCGCCCTCTCAACCTACCGGGGCTATTTGACCACCGACGCCCGCGCCCGCAAGATCCTGGCCTCCATGGGGCCGGGCGACGTGTCCCTGGTGCCCGCCCTCAACGCCGTGCAGGAGATCGTGCCCGCTCCGGGCGACCCCATGCTGGTCAACGCCTTCCAGCTCACGCTCCAGGAGGTGGCCAAGGAGTCCGGGGTCAACGAGAACATGCAGGGACTCGACCACGACGCCCTCAACAAGACCGCCGCAGGCATGCAGATGCGCCTCTCCTCCGGCATGCAGCGCCAGAAGCTCTACGCCCGGCGCATCGCCCGGGCCTTCCGGCGCATGCTGGCGCGCGTGCTGGACATCATCCGCCTCTACCCCCCCGAGGACGACCGGGACATCGTGGGCCAGGACGTGTCCCTCTCCCCCGAGGACATCTCCGGCAGCTGGACCGTGAGCATCGACGTGGGCGTTGGCCCCCAGGAGCGCCAGCAGAGCGCGCACATCATGGACGAGCTGATCCAGCTCCTGCTCAAGGCCGGGCTCCAGTTGGGCATCTGCGAGCCCAGGGGCATCGTGAAGGCCGTCAAGGCCAAGTACGAGTTCATGGACATCGACGTGTCCGAATACCTCCTGGACGACGAACGCATGGACCTGGTGGCCCAGCTCAAGGGCCGCATCGAGGAGCTGGAGGGCCAGAACCAGGGCCTTGCGCGGGCCATCGGCGAGCACGCCAGGGAGCTTCGCAAGGCCGAACAGGCCCAGGACCGCAAGGGCGGACGCCGGGGCGGCATGGACGGCGGACCCGGAAGCGTGGCGGGGTCGCCCGGCATGCCGTCCGCAGCCGTGCGCGCCTCCGCCCGGCCCAACCCGTCCGGGCCGGAGGGACCGCCCGATCCCTCCCTGCTCGATCCGCGCCTCGCCGCCGTGTTGAACGCTCCTGAAGGGGGCCGGGCGTGAGCCGCCTGGAGCTGGAGCGCGAGGCCGTGCGCGGCGAAGAGGTGGCGCGCCTGCTGGCCTGCGACGCCGTGCGCCAGGCCGTGGAGGAGCAGCTGAACGCCCGGCGCGAGGCCATCCTGGCCCTGCGCTCGGACCAGACGGCGGAGTTCGCCCGCATCCGGTCGGGGTTGGAGGCCATGGAGGCCCTGATGGCGTCCCTGGAGTCCATCGCGGCCCTGGGCGGGTTGGCGCGCGAGCGCCTGGCCGGGGGGCGCGCGGAAGAGACCGCGAGGAGGGTGTTGTGAACCTGATGATCCTGGGCGGGGCCAAGGCCCCGCCCGCCCCCGGCGGTGAAGGCGACGGCAAGGACGGCGCGGAGGCCTCGTGCGCCGCCCGGGCCGAACTGGAAGCGCGCCTGGCGCGCATCGAAGCCTGCCTGGAGGCCCTGGAGCGGGCGCTCCTGCCCGGGCGCGCGGCGAAGAAGATGCTGGCCGACGGCCAGCCCAGACGAACAACCAAACGCAAGGAGACTTCACATGGGATTGCTTGATTGGGGGGCATCCGCCCTCTCATCGGCCCAGACTCTGCTGGGATTGGGATCAACCATCCTCGGCGCGGCCGCCCAGGCCTCCGGACAGACCCCTGGCGCCCCCCCCCGGACGGCCGCCCGAAAACCACACGACCGGGGGCCTGTCCCTCATTGGCCCGTCCGGCAGGACCCCAGGCGTCCGGAGGGCGACTCCGGCCTGGCAGACCATGGAGTACCATCCCGAGCGCGACGACCCGGGAATACGCATCCACCGCATCCGTGAAGATGGTTCCCAGCAGTGGGTCCCCGAGGACCAGGGGCCGGAGGATACCGGGTACGAGTTGGACGACCGCCGGGTCGCCCGGCCCTACGCGCCGGTCCGGTCCGGTTCGTCGAGGCCGTTCACCTCGGCTGGTTCGGGCCTGGCAAGCCGCCTTGGCGGGCTCACTTCGGCCGGTCCGTCCCTGGCCAGCAACTCCCTGGACCGGCGCACCGGCAGGCTGAACTACTGGGCCTGGCTGGACGCCGGGGCCGACCGCCTGGGCCTGGGCGGAACGCTCCTGGAGGACGACACCCCGGACCTCTACGAGCGCGAGGGCATCCGGAACAGACCCTCCGCCCTGACGGCGGGAGGAAACCCCGAGAACGCGCGAATGCCGGATGAGTCCTTCTTTGAAAGGGACACGCAAGGGGGCGGAGCGGTCCGGCAACTCTCCCAGGACGGCGGCGGGGGCGCGCCGTCGTCCGGTGCGGGCGTAGGCGAGGGGGGAGCCAGCCCCGCGCCGGACGCCGGGGGGAGCGCAGGCGTCGCCGCGCCCCCGGCGGGGATCGATCCGAACAGCAACCCCCTGTTTTCGCCTCCTACAGGGAACGACGGGGCGCTTGGAGACTTCGCCAAGGCCATCCGTGCCTTGCAAGGTGATTTGCGGAAAACACCTGCACCGGCGGACAGGGCCTACAAGCCTGACAGCCCATCGTTGAACAAACAAGAGTGGCAGGGCACCCCCTGGGCGGACCAGATCACGTATTTCGACAGGTACGATCTCTCAGGAAAACCGCGCCCGCAACCTGCGGCAAACCTGACGGTAGCCGGCATCCCCCCGATGCGTCCGGACCTGGGCGAGTCGGTCAAGAGGTTCGAGAGCACAAAGGGCGTCGCGGAAGTTTCCATCCCGGTTAAGAACGATGCCGGAGGTGTGAGTTACGGGTCGTACCAGTTCACGTCCAAGGACAACAAAAGAATTGGTGGCACGGTGAGAGAGTTCGTCTATTCCCCCGAGGGAAGCGACTACCGGCTCCACTTCGCCGGGTCCACGCCGGGATCGCCCGAGTTTTCCAAGCGCTGGCGCAATGCGGCCGGAGCCGATCCGACTGGCCTCCACGCGGCGGAAAAGGCGTTCATCTACCGGACGCATTACTTGCCGGGGGCGAAGAAAGTTTCTGAAGCTGGGTTAGATATGAACAATCCGGGTGTACAGGACGCTGTATTGTCTGGAACTATACAACATGGGTCCTCAAAATCCGGATTCCCAGACATTGTTGAGTCCGCAGTAAGGAGCAATCCTGGATTTCAATCCATGTCCGCAGAAGATCAGCTGAAAGCGATCTACTGGGCTAGAAGCAACAAGTCGAAAATTTGGGATGCCGGAGGCGGCCGATACTTCGGCCGCCCTCAAGACAAGCATGGCGAGTTCAGCGCCATCCGTGACCTCAACTCGGCCTATCAAAACCGCCGAGACCGCAAGACCTGATCCTTGTGAAATTCAATTTGATCGAGTTAGCGAACCACCAACTAGTTTGCCGTAGCCTTGCAGTCAAACGCAAGGCTACGGCTTTGTTCTTGAAAAATGCCACTCACCTTGCTGTTTAAACACATAGACTTCATCTGGGCCAATATCAACAAGCTCTTTATCTCTAAAGCCAACCACAGACATCCGTGCACACCACACCATAATGCCAACATTATTCTTATATTTGCTTAATTTATGCATGTTGACATGCCACATGCTAAACCTGTTTGTGTCATTATCCTGGCCCAACGAAAAGAGCCATGATGACGCCTGAATAAAAACATCGGTCGACGGCTCAATGTCTACATCAACACGCCGCACATTTGATACTGAAATAAAATAATATTTGTCATCAACAACTCCATCTATCTCACAGTCCGTCTCAATTCCGCATACTGACAATATTGCGTTCGCGATCTTTGTGTGTGGAACGAAGGAATATCCACGACTTAGCCCACCAATGCCGCACTCGCTTGTTCCGCAACGTCCAATTACGCCCCTGACCTTAACAGTCTGTTTGGCAGCAAACCCGCTGGAAGGAACTAGCAGTAGCAACAACAGGAGAGTTGCATGTCGCATAGTCATTACTCCCTGAAGTGACGGGACCGGAGCCAACCGCACCTTAGTATATTTTCGCTGTTACGCACTAAGTGATATTCTCACGACATTCAATCGCGGTCAACCACTTCCCCATGAACCGCAGGACCCATCAGAGGGACATTCCGCAGCCGCCCCTCCGCACTGACGGCGGCAGGAAACCCCGAGAACGCGCGGATGCCGAAGGAGTCCTCCTTTGAAAGGGACACGCAAGGGGGCGGCGTGGTCCGGCAACTCTCCCAGGACGGCGGCGGGGGCGCGCCGTCGTCCCCTGGCGGGGGCGAGGGGGTAGCGGGAGGGAGGTCACCCGAGGTCAGCCCAGGCGGCGTGCATCCCACTCCAGGCGAAATGGGCCAGCGGGAGGACGGGCATGACCTGCGCCTTTCACCGGTCCTCGACCCGCAGGGTTGGAAGTTCACGCCACCAGGGAAGGGCGTGGGCTGGAAGGACCGGGTGAGGCAATGACAGAACCGGAGGTCGCAAAGGCGGCCCTATTTAGACGGAAAACTGTCCAAGAAACCCTGGACCGCTACAGCGACGCCAAGTTCTCCCGCTCTCGCCACGCGCTTGACCCGATCCTCATTATCGAACAAAATCGTCTCGCTCATCCTGATATTGTCGCAAGGAACACCATGTCCCAACTGCTCAAGATCGAACTGACGCTCCCCGGCTCCCTCTCGGAAACCGACATGGAGCTTCTTTCCGACGACGTGTCCGCCTGGCTCTCCTCCAACTCGCTCCAGGGCTGGGAGGAATTGACCGCACCCGCCACCCGCGACGTGACTTTCCGCTTCTACCTGGAGCCCGAATCCCCCCTGGCCCAGGTGGTGCGAGGCTACGTTCCCCAACGCTGGCCCATGGCCCGCGTGGCCGTGGAGGCCCAGGAGCAGCAGGATTGGGCCGCCGCCTGGAAGGAGTTCTTCACGCCCATCGACATCGGCGGGCGCTTCGAGATCGTGCCGCCCTGGCTGTCCGACGCCGACCACCACGGCCTGGAGCCCATCGTCATCGAGCCCAAGATGGCCTTCGGCACCGGCCACCACGCCACCACGGCCCTTTGCCTGGAGGGCATCGCCAAGCTGGTGGACTCCGGCCGCCTTGCCAAAGGGGCGCGCTACCTGGACCTGGGCACCGGGTCGGGCATCCTGGCCATCGGCCTGGCCAAGCTGGGCTGCACGGGGCTGGCCGTGGACATCGACCCCCAGGCAGTGTTCTGCGCCGCCGAGAACCTGGCCCTGAACGGCCTGCCCGCCCCGGGCACGCCCGGCGCGCCCGTGGAGCTGTGCGTCTGCGGCCTGGAAGGCCTGGCCCCGGACGCCGCCTTCGACTGCATCGTGGCCAACATCCTGGCCCAGCCGCTCATCGACATGGCCCCCTACCTGCTTGCGCACCTCAAGCCCGGCGGCGCGCTCATCCTCTCGGGCATCCTGACCACCCAGGCCCGCGCCGTGGCCGACGCCTACGTGCGCCAGGGCCTGCCCGAGCCCGAGATCAAGGACGTGGGCGAGTGGAGCGGGCTCTTCTGGGTGTAGCCGCGCCCCGCCTTGCGCGCGTGCACCGCACGCTTTTGTCCCTTTCCGCTGTTGTCCTCCCTCGCCGGGAGGGGTATCAGTGGGGTGAAACGTCCGGCGGCGGGTCCGCCGGCACCCCAACGCGCGCTTCGTCCCCCTCATGACCGTCGGCCGACGCGGGACGCGCGCACACGGCAAGGAGGCAGGGCCATGGCAGGCCACTCATCCACCGCGGACGCGTCCTGGTCCCCCGCATCCCAGGCGCGGCGCACACTGGAGGCGCTCATCAGGCTTTTCCGGCTCTCGGAGGCCGACCTCGGCCAGCTTCTGGACCAGGCCCTGGCCGAAACCCTGGCCATCACGAAGAGCGCCGTGGGCTACATCTATTTCTACGACGAGGGCACGCGTCTTTTCACGCTCCACGCCTGGTCCGACTCCGTGATGGCGGCCTGTTCCATCACGGAGAAGCAGACCACCTACGAGCTGGACAAGACCGGCCTCTGGGGCGAGGCCGTGCGCCGCCGCGCCCCGGTGCTGGTCAACGACTTCCAGGCCCCCGACCCCTGCAAGAAGGGGTATCCCGAGGGCCACGTGCCCCTGCGCAACTTCCTCACCATCCCAGTTTTCCACGCCGACGCCGTCACGGCGGTGATCGGCGTGGGCAACAAGCACGGCGACTACGTGCCCGACGACGTGACGAACCTGGAACTCATCGCACGGGGGGTGTGGTCCATGGTGCTGCGCCGCCAGGCCGAGGAGGAGGCCCGCGCCGGCCGCGAGCTCAGGCGGCTCCAGCGCATCCTGGACGCCACGCCCGCCCCCCTCTACCACAGCGACCCCCAGGGACTGGTGAGCGGCTGCAACAACGCCTTCGCGGCGTTCTTCGGCCTGGCCAAGCCGGACGCCGCCGGAAAGACCCTGCCCGACCTGCTGGGCATAGACCCCGCCCTGCTCCCCGAGGAGGACGCCGACCCCGCCGAGTTCCCCGTGCAGGCCCAGGGGAAAACGCGCCACGTGCTCTTCCGACGCTCCAGCTACAAAAACCGCCGGGGCCAGCGCCTCGGGTCCATCGGCGTGCTCACGGACATCACCCTGCGCAAGCGCATGGAAAGCGAACTGGCCGAACGCGAGAACACCTTCCGGGAAATCCTGCGGGGCATCCGCGCGGGCATCCTGGTGGTGGACCCCCGCGAGCGGACCGTGCTGGACGCCAACGACATCGCCCTGGGCATCGTGGGCCTGCCCCGGGACCTGCTGCTGGGCAGCCCCTGCACGGCGCTGCGCTGGATCAGGCAGTCGGACAACGCCCCCGCCGACTGCTGCCCCATGGACGGCCCGGAGATCATCAACGAGGAATACCGCATCGAGCGCCCAGACGGGACCACGCTCCCCGTTTCGCGCACCGTGGTGCCAGCCGTCCGCTCGGGCCAGACCCTCCACTACGAAATCCTCTTCGACGTGGGCGAGCGCAAGGCCCTGGAGCGCCAGCTGGCCCTGGCCCAGCGCCTGGAATCCCTGGGCGGGCTGGCCTCGGGCATCGCCCACGAGATCAACACCCCCATCCAGTACATCGGGGACAACCTCACCTTCCTGGAAGGAGCCTTCACCGACCTCGGCGACCGCCTGGCCGGACAGGAACGCGACGAGGACCTGGACTTCCTCCTGGAAGAGATCCCCAACGCCCTCTCCCAGTCGCGCGAGGGCGTGGCCCGCGTGGCGGGCATCGTGGGGGCCATGAAGCGCTTCTCCCACGCGGGCGGCGAGGAAATGGGCCTGCTCGACCTGCCCAAGGCCATCGAGAACGCCACGGTCATCAGCCGCAACGAGTGGAAATACCACGCGGAAATCACCCTCGACCTGGACCCGGAGCTGCGCTACATCCCCTGCCGCCCGGGCGACTTCAACCAGGTGCTCCTGAACCTGCTGGTCAACGCCAGCCACGCCATCACCGACAAGTACCGCGACACCGGCGAAAAAGGCCGGATCACCGTGACCACCCGCAACGAGGACGGCTGGATGACCCTGAGCGTCCTGGACACGGGCTGCGGCATCCCCGCCGCCAACATCCACCGCGTCTACGACCCCTTCTTCACCACCAAGGAGGTGGGCAAGGGCACCGGCCAGGGCCTGGCCCTGTGCCACGACATCGTGGTGAAAAAGCACGGGGGCTCCATCACCGTGGACTCGCAGCCCGGCCAGTGGACCCGCTTCACCGTGCGCCTGCCCCTGGACAAGACCCCGGAGAACGACCCGTGAAACCGCGTCTGCTCTTCGTGGACGACGAATCCAAGGTCCTGGACGGCCTGCGCCGCATGCTCCACCCCCAGCGCGGCCGATGGGACGTCTCGTTCCGCTCCAGCGCCGCCGAGGCCATGCAGGCCCTGGACAGCCAGCCCCACGACGTGCTCGTCACCGACCTGCTCATGCCCGGCATGGACGGCGGCCGCTTCCTGGAAGAAGTCCACGCCCGCCACCCGGGCATCATCCGGCTGGTGCTCTCGGGACACTCGGGGCGCGCCCTGGCCCTCCAGGCCGCGCGCTACGCCCACCAGTTCCTGGCCAAACCCGTGGATTCCGAAGCCCTCGTGCGCACCTTGGAGCGCCTGCTGGCCCTGCGCGGCGTGCTCACCAACCCCCGCGTGCAGGAGCTGGTGCACCGCCTGGACACCCTGCCCGCCCTGCCAGAGGTCCACCAGCGCATCCTGGCAGAACTCCACTCCCAGGAGCCGGACATGGGCCGCATCGCCGCGCTGATCTCCCAGGACATGGGGCTCTCGGCCAGCATGCTCAAGCTGGTGAACTCGGCCTTCTTCGGGCTGCGCACCCGCGTCTCCAGCCCGGCCCACGCCGCCAACCTCCTGGGCCTGGACGTGATCGCCGGGCTCGTGCTCACCGTTCACCTTTTCTCCAGCTTCGACGCCGCGCGCCACAAGGGCTACGACCTGGAGGGCCTCTGGCTGCACTGCCTGAACACCGGCAACGTCTGCCGCGCCCTGGCCTGTGCCGAAGGCTTCGCCCAGTCCAGCCAGGACGACCTCTACGTGGCGGGCATCCTGCACGACGTGGGCAAGCTCGTGCTCCTGTGCCACGCGCCGGACCTCTACGGGGAGGTTCTCACGGCCTCCCGCGCGCAAAACCGCGCCGTGTGGGCCTGTGAGCGCGACATCCTGGGCTGCACCCACGCCGAACTGGGGGCCTACCTGCTCTCCCTCTGGGGCTTCTCCGAGGAGATGATCCGCTGGATCTTCACCCACCACGCCCTTGCCGGGGAGCCGGAACACACGCCCCTGGCCGCGGCCATCGTCCACGCCGCCAACGCCCTGGACCACGAGCTGCGCGTGGTCAACCAGCGCTACGAGCGCGACAGGTGGCGGCTCCCCGCCCTGGAGGCCTCGGGCCATGCCCACCGCCTGGAGGACTGGCGCGGGATCGCCGCCTGCGTGCTCCGGGAAGGACCCGTCAATGAACCCTAGAATCCTGGCCGTGGACGACGACCGCTGCCTTCTGGACGCCCTGCGCCGCACCCTCTGCCGCCGCTACGACCTCTCCCTGGCCCAGGGCCCCGAGGACGGGCTCTACGCCCTGCGCGAATGCGGTCCCTTCGCCGTGGTCCTCAGCGACCTGCGCATGCCCGGCATGGACGGCATCCGTTTCCTGGAGCGCGCCAGGGAGCTGGCCCCGGACACGACCCGCATCATGCTCACCGGCCACGGCGACCTGGACGCGGCCATGGCCGCCGTGAACGAGGGCCACGTTTTCCGTTTTTTCACCAAGCCCTGCCCGCCCGATGTGCTCGTGCGCGCCCTGGACGCCGGGGTGGAGCAGCACAGGCTGGTCACGGCGGAGAAGGAACTCCTGCGGGGCACGCTGCGCGGCTGCGTGAAGGTGCTCCTGGACGTGCTGGGCCTGGTGAGCCCCGAGGCCTTCGGCCGGGGAGAACGCGTGAAGAGCCTGGCCCTGGCGGCGGCCCGGCGCATGGGCCTTGCGCCCTCATGGCGTCTGGAGCTGGCGGGCATGCTCTCCCAGGTGGGGCTGGTGGCCGTGCCCCAGGAGATCGTGCTGCGCCGCTTCCGGGGGGACCCCCTCACGGACGAGCAGCAGGCCGTCTACGACATGCACCCCTCGGTGGCGGCGGCGCTCCTGGGGCAGATCCCCCGCATGGGGGAGGTCACGGAGCTCATCAGCCGCCAGGGCGATTGCCGCCTGGGCGGGGAGTGCCCCACGCCCGAGGCGGCCCTGCTGGCCCTTTGCCTGGACCTCGAAGACCTCCTGGCCCAGGGCCGGGACAAGCGCCGCGCCGCCGACTCCCTGCGCCAGCGTTGGGAAATGCGAGAGCCCCAGGCCCTGCGCGCCGTGCTGGAGGCGCTCTTCGAAGAATCGGGCTACCTGCCCGAGCGCCTGCCCCTGGACCGCCTGCGCGAGGGCATGGTCCTGGACGCGGACCTGCGCGACGAGGCGGGCACGCTCATCATGGCCAGGGGCCAGCACGTGAGCGAGGCCGCGCTCCTGCGCCTCTCGCGCCTGCGCAAGAGCTTCCGCCTGCCTGGGGAGGCCGACGTGCTCAGGCCGCTAGCGCCCAGCGAGGGGGCGACGCCCTCCGTTGAAGAGCGCAAGCAGGACGACCCGGCGCCGCCCGACGGCCCTCCCGGCCCGGCGGGCGCGTAAGCCGGAGCCAAGCGCTGCCCGGGCGAATCCGGGGACATCCGCGCGTCTGGCCTGCCGTGGCCAGGGACCGGGCGAGCCAGGCCCAGGCCTCATCCCCCCGCCATCCTGCGTCCCAGGGCGCGGGCGCGCTCCAGGTCTTGCGGGAAGACCTCCTCGCGCCGTTTGGCCTTGGCCTGGGCGTCGAACACCGTACAGAGGTACTTTTCGTAGTCGTCGAACTGGAGGGTGTCGGCGCTGAGCAGCAGCTCGCAGGCGCCGAGAGTGCGCTCCATCACGCCCCGCATGCGCTCCATGAACACCGTGTAGCCCCACTTCTCCAGGGCGTGCTCCGGGATGTTCATGGTATAGACCAGGGCCGTGGGGATCTTGCGGGGAAAAAGCGTGGCGTAGCCCGGCGTGTAGGTGAGGTACGGAAACAGCAGCCGCTCCAGGAAGGAGCGGCACTCGCCCGTCTCGGCCCCGAAGTACACCGGGGAGCCCGCCACCAGGCCATCCGCCCCGGCGGCGCGCTCCAGCACGGGACGCAATTCGTCCTGCATGGCGCAGCGCCCGTAGCTCTTTCCGCCCAGCTTCTTGCACTCGAAGCAGCTCGTGCAGCCCTTGTAGTCCAGCCCGTAGAGGTGGACCAGCTCGGTCTGCGCGCCCGCCTCGGCCGCTCCCTCCAGCACGGCCTCCAGGAGCATGGCCGTGTTCCATCGCTTCCGGGGACTGCCGTTGAACGCCATGATCTTCATGAAACCTCCTCGCCGCGCGACGCCGTGCGCGGCATGCTCCCGCCTAGTGGGTATCTCCAATATGGGCAAGTACTTACACCCACGACAGCAGGGCACCGGCTGGGTACCGGCTGGCGCGCGGGCGGGGTTTGACATTCCCGGGCCGATGGCCAATACCCCCCGGCCATGAACCCCACGCGCCCAAGCCCCCTCGATTCCCCCTGGCTGGAACTGGCCGTGGGCCTGATCCTCCTGGCGGCCGGGTTCGCGGAGCTGCGCGAGATCATCGCCCGGCACATGCCCAACCAGGGGCCCATGCTGCCCCACGCGGCGGCCACCGTGGGCCTGGCCATGGCCCTGCGCTCCCTGCCGGGCATCTTCCTGGGCCTGGAACTTGCCGACAAGGCCGTCGCGGGCCTGAGCGCGCGGCCCGCCCTGGCCTGGCTGGACGCCCTGGCCCACT
This sequence comes from Fundidesulfovibrio magnetotacticus, assembly GCF_013019105.1. NCBI lineage: Bacteria > Pseudomonadati > Thermodesulfobacteriota > Desulfovibrionia > Desulfovibrionales > Desulfovibrionaceae > Fundidesulfovibrio > Fundidesulfovibrio magnetotacticus. Next base: position 14,764 of record NZ_BLTE01000028.1, on the reverse strand, counting down.
GCCGCGCGGCGGACCTGGCCATGGGCGTGATCCTCATGGCCGCCGGGCTGGCCGACCTGGGCGACCTGGCGGCCTCGGGCCTGCCCGCGCTCAACAGCGCCTCGGGGGCGGCCCTTTTCGGCGCGGCCCCCCTGCTGGACGCCCTGCTGGCCCTGGTGAAGGGCGCGGGACGCGTGGGCAGCGAGGTCCCCGGGCTGGGGCTTCTCAGGCGCGCGACGGCCAACCCCTGGGTGCGCGCCGGGGCCGGGCTGGCCCTGCTGGCGGGCGGGCTCTGGGAGCTGTGGACCGCCTGGAGCGCGAACCTTGCCGGGCACCGCCCCGCCCTGCCGGGAGCCCTCTCGGCCCTGGGGCTCTTCGGGCTGGTCACGGGCCTGCCCGGCGTCTACCTGGGACTTCGCGCCCTGGCAGGCGCACAAGCTCCCCGAACCTGATTTACTTTCGCCTCAAAGCGGTTTACAGCCCCCCGGCAAGGACCGTTTCATACCCATCCAGAAAGGACCATCCGGCATGCATCTGAACAAACGTGTGCTCGTCACCGGCGGCGCGGGCTTCCTTGGTTCCCACCTCTGCGAGCGTCTGCTCGCCGAAGGCTGCGAAGTGGTGTGCATGGACAACTACTTCACCGGCACCAAGCTCAACATCCAGCACCTGCGGGACAATCCCAGCTTCGAGCTCCTGCGCCACGACGTCACCTTCCCCCTCTACATCGAGGTGGACGAGATCTACAACCTGGCCTGCCCGGCCTCGCCCATCCACTACCAGTTCGACCCCGTGCAGACCACCAAGACCAGCGTGCACGGCGCCATCAACATGCTGGGCCTGGCCAAGCGCGTGAAGGCCAAGATCATGCAGGCCTCCACCTCCGAGGTCTACGGCGACCCCTCCGTGCACCCGCAGCCCGAGTCCTACTGGGGCAACGTGAACCCCATCGGCTTCCGCTCCTGCTACGACGAAGGCAAGCGCTGCGCCGAGACCCTCTTCTTCGACTACCGCCGCCAGCACAACCTGAAGATCAAGGTGGTGCGCATCTTCAACACCTACGGCCCGCGCATGCACCCCAACGACGGCCGCGTGGTCTCCAACTTCATCGTCCAGGCCCTGCAGGGCCAGCCCCTCACCGTCTACGGCGAGGGCCAGCAGACCCGCTCCTTCTGCTACGTGGACGACCTCATTGATGGCTTCGTGCGCTCCATGAAGACCCCCGACGAGTTCACCGGCCCCGTGAACCTGGGCAACCCCGGCGAGTTCACCATCTTGGAACTGGCCCAGCTGGTGATCGAATACACCGGCTCCAAGTCCAAGATCGAATACCGCCCCCTGCCCTCGGACGACCCCAGGCAGCGCAAGCCCGACATCACCCTGGCCAAGTCCGTCATGGGCTGGGAGCCCACCATCAAGCTGGCCGACGGCCTCAAGAAAACCATCGAATACTTCGACTGGTTCCTCAAACGCCAATAACGCACACGGGGCGGAAGGCCTGCCTTCCGCCCCGGACGAGCCATTCGGATCCTCATGTCCCAAACTTCCCGGAAATCCCTGGCCGTCGTGGTGCCCGTGTACAACGAGGCCCAGGGCCTCGACGCGCTCCACGCCCGCGTGAGCGCCGTCATGAACGCCCTGCCCTACGACTGGCAGCTCATCCTCGTGGACGACGGCAGCCGCGACCACTCCTGGCCCAAAATCCGCGAGATCGCCGCGCGCGACCCCAAGGTCAAGGGCCTCATGCTCTCGCGCAACTTCGGCAAGGAAATGGCCCTCACCGCCGGGGTGGAGCTCTGCCCCGACGTGGACGCCGTCATCTGCCTGGACGCCGACCTCCAGCACCCGCCGGAACTCATCCCCACCCTGACCGCCAAATGGGAGGAGGGCTACGAGATCGTGGCCACCGTGCGCGAGGCCGTGGCCGACTACTCGCCCATGAAGAAGTTCGGCTCCAAGGCCTTCTACTGGGTGATGACCCGCTACTCCGACCTGGACATCCCCCCCTCCAGCACGGACTTCCGACTCCTGGACCGCAAGGTGGTGCGCACGCTGCTCCAGTTCACCGAGCGCACGCGCATGTTCCGCGGCCTCATCGACTGGATGGGTTTCAAGAAGACCTACATCCCCTTCGTGGCCCCGGCACGCGACACCGGGCAGGTGGGCTACTCCTTCAAGAAGCTCTTCAACCTGGCCGTGAACAGCTTCACCTCCTTCTCGCTCCTGCCCCTGCGCTTCACCGGCTACCTGGGCCTGACGATCATCGGCGTGGCCCTGTGCTGCCTGGCCTTCATGTCCGCAGGCAACGTGCTCTGGGGGGCCAACTACACCCCCATGGCCTTCTTCACCGTCTTCAACACCTTCCTCATCGGCATCGTGCTCTGCGGCCTGGGGATGGTGTCGCTCTACATCGGCCACATCCACACCGAGGTGGTGCAACGGCCGCTTTACATCATCCGCGAACGCGCGGGACGCTGGGAGTAGTCCATGTCCGACACGCCGCTTTTCTCCATCATCATCCCCTTCAAGGCCCCGGGCCTGCTCGTGGAGGAGTGCCTGGCGCACATCTTCGAGCTCCAGGAGACCCGCTACGAGGTCATCCTGCTGCCCGACGAGCCCATGCCCGAGCCCAAAGGCGTCTACGCCCGCCCCGGCGTGAGCGTGCTGCCCACCGGCCCCGTGAGCCCCGCCGTCAAGCGCGACATGGGCGCCCAGGCCGCGCAGGGCCAGTACCTGGCCTTCATCGACGACGACGCCTACCCCGAGCCCTACTGGCTCACCTACGCCCGCGAGGCCTTCGAACGCGACCAGACCGTGGTGGCCGTGGGCGGCCCCGCCCAGACCCCCGCCTCCGACCCCTTCTTCGCCAGGGCCTCGGGCGCGGTGTTCCTCTCGCGCCTCTCCGGCGGCTTCCCCCAGCGCTACTTGCCCCTGCCCCCCAGGCGCTTCGTGGACGACTGGCCCACCGTGAACCTCATGGTGCGCCGCGAGGCCTTCCTCGCCGCTGGCGGCTTCGGCAACGAGTTCTGGCCCGGCGAGGACACCAAGTTCTGCATGGACCTGATCGCCAAAACCGGCGGCAGGATCCTCTACCTGCCCGAGATGCTCGTGTGGCACCACCGCCGCGAGGGCCTCTGCAAGCATCTGCGCCAGGTGGGCAACTACGGCGCGCACCGGGGCTTCTTCGCCCGCAACTTCCCCGGCACCTCCCGCCGCCTGCCCTACTTCATGCCCTCGCTCCTGCTGCTCTTCCTCACGGTGGGGGCCGTGCTCCTGCCCTGCTCCGTCTGGTGGGCGGGCGTGAAGCTCTACTGCCTGGCCCTCCTCGTGGCTGCGGTGGACATCGCGCGCCGCGAACCCCTGGACGTCACCCTGGCCGCCGTGCCCTACATCGTGCTCACGCACCTCTGGTACGGCTGGCGCTTCCTGCGCGGCTGGTTCACCAACGATCTCAAGAGCACCCTCGGCAGATAGATGAAGCTCTCCATCTCCTATCCTCCCCTGGAATCCTCCAAGGGCGTGGCCCTTTTGTCCCAGAACCGCCAGTTTCAGTGGTTCACCAACCCCACCTACATCTACCCCATGGTGCCCTCCTACGCGGCCAGCCTCTGCCAGGAGCGCGGCCACCGCGTCTTCTGGGACGACGGCATCGCCGAGGAGATGACCTACGCCGCCTGGCTGGACCGCATCAAACGCGAAAAGCCGGAACTGATCGCCATGGAGTCCAAAACCCCGGTGATCAAGCGCCATTGGAAAATCGTGGAAGAGCTCAAGCGCGAGCTGCCCGGCACGAAGGTGGCCCTCATGGGCGACCACGTCACGGCCCTGCCGCGCGAATCCATGGAGAACTGCCCCGCCGACTTCGTGATCGCCGGCGGCGACTTCGACTTCATCCTGGCCGACCTGGCCGACCACCTGGACGGCAAGACCCCCGCCCTGCCCGGCGGCGTCTGGTTCCGCGAGAACGGCGAGATCAAGGACACCGGCCCCGCCTCCCTGGAACACGACCTGGAAAAGCTCCCCCACATCGACCGCGCCCTCACCCGCTGGGAGCTCTACGCCTACAAGAACGGCAACTTCAAGCACACCCCCGGCACCTACGTCTACGCCGGGCGCGACTGCTGGTGGGGCAAGTGCACCTTCTGCTCCTGGACCACCCTCTATCCCGGCCGCAACTACCGCACCGTCTCCGTGGAGCGCCACCTGGACGAAATCGAGATGCTGGCGGCCATGGGCGTGAAGGAAATCTTCGACGACTCGGGATGCTTCCCCAAAGGCCAGTGGCTGGAAGACTTCTGCCGCGGCATGGTGAAGCGCGGCCTGCACAAGAAGGTGGTGATGGGCTGCAACATGCGCGTGGGCGCGCTCAGCCAGGAGCAATGGCATCTCCTGAAGGCCGCCAACTTCCGCTTCATCCTCATCGGCCTGGAGTCCGTGGTGCAGACCACCCTGGACAGGCTGGTCAAGGGCATCAAGGTGGCCCAGATCGAGGAAACCCTGCGCATGTGCAAGAAGGCAGGGCTCTCCCCGCACATCACCACCATGGTGGGCTACCCCTGGGAGACCCGCGAGGACGCCCGCGCCACCATCGACTTCGCCAAGCGCATGTTCGTCTCCGGCGTGCTGGACACGCTCCAGGCCACCATCGTGGTGCCCTACCCCGGCACCCCCCTCTTCGCCGAGGCCAAGGCCCAGGGCTGGCTCCTCACCGAGGACTGGGACGACTACGACATGCGCCAGAGCGTCTGGCGCTCCCCGCTGACCAACGAAGACGTGTTGCAATTCAAGAACGAACTGTATAAGGCCGCCCTGACCCCGGCGTTCATCCTGCGCAAGATACTCTCCATCAGAAGTATGGACGACATCGCCTTCTTCTACCGGGCCGCAGGGAAGCTCATCGGCCACCTGCTGAACACCCGCAAGGGCTGCGCCGAGTGTAAGAAGTAAGGCGGGGCGCTGCCCCGCACCACGTCGGGGCGCCGCCCCGAACCCCGCCAGGGCGCCGCCCTGGACCCGCCGGGGGGAATGATTCCCCCCGGACCCCCTCAATGGGGGTTTGTGTTTTTCAGGCAGCAATCAAAAGAGCGACATACCGTTTATGACCCTTGATCGCGTTTCCGTGGTGGTCACCACCCGCAACGAAGCCCGCAACATCGGCAACTGCCTGGAATCCGTGAAGGCCCAGGGCTATCCGGCCGAGCTCGTGGAAATCATCGTGGTGGACAACGCCTCCACCGACGATACGCAAGCCATCGCCCGGCGCTACACGGACAAGGTGTTCGACAAGGGCCCCGAGCGCAGCGCCCAGCGCAACTTCGGCTTCGCCCAGGCCACCGGCGACGTGCTCGTCTTTCTCGACGCCGACATGATCCTCTCCGCCTCCGTGCTCGAGCGCAGCGTGGCCATGCTCCGCCAGGGATACGACGCGCTCTACATCCCGGAAATCGTGCTGGGCCGGGGCTTTTTTCCCACGGTGCGCCGCTTCGAACGCAGCTTCTACGACGCCACGGTCATCGACTGCGTGCGCGCCTTCACACGCCGGGCCTTCGACCAGGCGGGCGGCTTCGACGAAAGCCTCACCGGCCCCGAGGACTGGGACTTCGACAAGCGCATGCGCGCCTCGGCCAGGGTGGGCCTTCTCTCCACCTACGATTTCGACCGGGTGGACGCCTACGTGCGGAGCCTCCCCGGAACGCCCCGCGCAGGCGCGGGACTTGGGCCCGAAACGCCCCGCGCGGGCGCGGCAAAGGCCCCCGCTCAGGACTCCGGCCCGGAGCTGGCGGCGCGCCTCGCCGGGTACGAGGCTCTCTCGCGCGACGACAGGCCGCTGCTCTTCCACAACGAGGCGGCCTTCGACCTCTGGCGCTACCTGACCAAAAAAACCTATTACGGCGGGTCCTTTGAAGCCTATATCGCCAAGTGGCCCGCCGGGGACGCGGACATCCGCCGCCAGTTCGGGGCGTTCTACCGCTTTTTCGGCGTGTTCCTGGAGAACGGCCGCTGGCGCAGGCTGCTTTCGCATCCCCGCCTGACCTTCGGCATGTATTTTCTTCGATTTCTCGTGGGACTTTCGTATCTGTTGGACAAACTGAAACGTTAACAACCGCCCCCCTTTGCGGGTCCAGGGGGATCATCCCCCTGGCGGGTGCAGGGCAGCGCCCTGCCGGGTCCAGGGCAGAGCCCTGGCGGGGGTTCGGGGGCAGCGCCCCCGCTCTTAAGGAGCTTTCACATGTCAGTCGCCATCGTCACCGGCTCGGCCGGCCTGATCGGTTCGGAAACCGTCCGCTTCTTTGCGGACAAGGGTTTCGACGTCGTGGGCATCGACAACAACCTGCGCAAGACCTTCTTCGGCGAGGACGCCTCCACCGAGTGGAACCGCCAGCGTCTGGAGGGCGACCTCAAGAGCTACACCCACTACGACGCCGACATCCGCGACCACGACGCCATCTCCAAGATCTACGGCCGCTACGGCAAGTCCATCAAGGCCGTGATCCACTGCGCCGCCCAGCCCTCCCACGACTGGGCCGCCTCCGACCCCTACATGGACTTCACCGTCAACGCCAACGGCACCCTGGTGATGATGGAGAACTTCCGCCAGCACTGCCCCGAGGGCGTGTTCATCTTCACCTCCACCAACAAGGTCTACGGCGACACGCCCAACTACCTGCCCCTTGTGGAGCTGGAGAAGCGCTTCGAGATCGAAAAGGGCCACAAGTGGGAAGGCGGCATCGACGAGACCATGTCCATCGACCAGACCAAGCACAGCCTCTTCGGCGCGTCCAAGGTGGCGGCCGACGTGGTGGTGCAGGAATACGGCCGCTACTTCGGCCTGAACACCGGCGTGTTCCGCGGCGGTTGCCTCACCGGCCCGGCCCACTCCGGCACCAAGCTGCACGGGTTCCTCTCCTACCTGATGCGCTGCTGCATCACCGGCAAGAAGTATTTCATCTACGGCTACAAGGGCAAGCAGGTCCGCGACAACATCCATAGCTACGACCTGGTGAACTCCCTCTGGCACTTCTTCGAGAAGCCCCGCGTGGCCGAAGTGTACAACATCGGCGGCGGCCGCTACTCCAACTGCTCCATGGCCGAAGCCATCGACCTCTGCGAAGAGATCACCGGCAAGAAGATGAACTACGAATACGACGAGACCAACCGCATCGGCGACCACATCTGGTGGGTCTCGGGCCTGAAGAAGTTCGAGGAGCACTACCCCGACTGGAAGATCACCTACGACGTGCCCCGCATCCTGCGCGAGATCTACGAGGTCCAGAAGGACGTGGTGAACGAAGGCGGCGCCGGCGGGAAGTGCTAGTCCAAAAGGCCTCCGGCGGCCATAGAGGGCGCTGCCCTCTCTGGCCTCTCCCGCCAGGGGGATGATCCCCCTGGACCCGCGATTGCTTCGCGGGCTTCACCGGGGAGGCTGACGAGAGATTGAAAAAGGCGGGGGCCAAGGCCCCCGCCTTCTCCTTCTGGCGGATGCGGCGCGCGGGCCGTATCGGTCAGCTGACCGAAGGCCAAGGTTCATCGTCGTCCCGAAAAGGCTCATCTGTCCACTTCCCGCACCGGCCGGACGCGTTCAAAGCCTTCGAGGGATGCCGGGGATGACCGCGAACCTGGACCGAACCGGATGGCCCTGGGGTGCGCTGCCCTGGCTAAGCCGTCGCGGCGTAGTAATCGTAGAGCGCGTCGTAGCTCCTCGAAAGCGGCTCGGAAAACGAAATGCCTATGTACTCATCCTTGTGCCATGCCACGGTATAATATTTCCCCGCCAGATAGGGTTGTTCGTAATAGTCGTCGATGATGGCGCCATCCATCTTGTAGGCATCACCGCCATAAAGATCACCGACTTCCAGCTTCGCCCCGCCCTGACTGATGTCCATCAGCCTCGCGGAATAGAGCTTGCCCTCGATGTTTATTGTGCAATCATATCCGTTCGCATGATAGGACACAGGCACGCGGTTGTAATAACGACGCTCATCCATGGCTCCCTCCTGTCGCCTTGCCCAGCGGGTTAGTACGCAGCTCTTACAGCCATTCAAGACACGAACCGCAAATCAAGCGTCTCTATACGGCGTATCCCGTGCGTCCATCCAGAACCCGTTTCGCCGCTGAAGCCCCTGTAGGCGACTGGCCCGTTTCGCGGGCCATGCGGTTCTCCACGCCGCAGGCAAGGCCCACGGGGAGCATTGCGCATGGCCCAGGGAGCGTGTCGCGGACATGGCCACCGCAAATCGTTCCTTTCACCCGGACCATCTTTCGTGCTCGTGAACCACGCGCCCAGCCATGATGCCGCGCCGCTCCAGAGGGAACACAGGACACTCCGTATGCGCGAAATGCAACCAAAGCACGAACGACCAGGCGGAGGCCCCAAGCCCCCCCTATTCCTGGAATGAGCATTACGCGCTCGTAATCTTTATGCAAGCACCGTGCAACTTCCAGTGTCGCATGATTCCCCATGGTTAGAACATGCTGCAAATGGAATTCATGGCGAATGTAAAGAAACCCTACACGAAAATGTCATGCATCCCGCCTAGCGAACCGATGGCCCCGACTTCTTTGACCGGCAGGCGTGACGGCCGGGACGAAGGGCCGTTGAAAGCCGCGGCGCTCCGCCATGAAGTTCGCCGGCGACCCGCGCGCCATGGCCGGAGCCCTTCGGCCTCGCCAGGCATCATTCCCGACGCCGACCCGGCCCTGATTACCCAGGCCCTCGACAACGCGTTCAAGGCCCGTTTCAGGGACGTAGTGGCTCTGGAATCCTTCGAGGACCGCACCAGCGCCGGTGGGGTAGCGGTGATGTTTCTGGACATCCAGGTGCTCTACGGACAGTTCTCTTCCCAGATGACCACCGTGTCCTCCCTGGGCATCGTGGTGGACGACGGCCGCCAGCCCGTCGAACAAATCCGGGGCGATGGCAGCGCCATGCGACCTCCGGGGCCGAACCCCGATCCGACCACGTGTTGTCCGGTCGAGTTCGGCAGGTGTCCGGCTGTCGATGGACAGAACTGGATGAGGCTGGACTATCGCTAGCCCAGCCTCGTAATATTTTCAGGGGTTTTCGGACTTTCTCGGACTTCCCTGAATCGTCATGTGGCGGAGGGAGAGGGATTCGAACCCCCGGACAGGTTGCCCCGCCAGTGGTTTTCAAGACCACCGCCTTAAACCGCTCGGCCATCCCTCCGCGCGCGGAACGCATCCCTTACACGCGCTCGCGCCGCCGGGCAAGACGCCCCTTACCGGGAACGCGGCCGGGGGCGGCCCTTCTGCTCGATGAGCGCCTTGGAGCGCTGCGTGAGCGTGGTGATCTCGGGCTTGGTGATCTGGTCGTCCGCGCCCACGGACGTGCCCTTGTGGAAAAGTTTCTCGTTGATGAGCGAGCTGAAGAGAATCACCGGGATGTCGCGCAGCACGGGGTCGTCCTTGATGCGCTTGCAGAGGTTGTGGCCGTCCATGGCGGGCATCTCAATGTCGGTGACCACCAGATTCACCAGTTCCAGGATGTCGATGCCCTCGTCCTGCGCGCGCTGCTTGTGCCGCACCAGGCGCTCCCAGGCCTGCTGGCCGTTGATGTCCTGCTCCACCTCGTAGCCGTCGCGCAGGAGGGTGTTCACGATGAGCTTGCGGATGGAGCCCGAATCGTCCACCACCAGGGCGCGGTAGGCGATCTCGTCGGTGGCCTCCACGCGGGCCTCCTCATCGGGCTCCTCGCGCATGGCCAGGCTGGGGTTCAGGTCCCAGATGATCTTTTCCATGTCCAGAAGCAGCACGATGCGGTCTTCGAATTTCACCACGCCCGTGAAGCTGTTGGAGGAGAAGCTGGCCACGTAGCCGCTGGGCGGCTCCACCTGTTCCCAGCTCAGGCGGTGGATGCGCGTTACGCCCGACACCAGAAAGGCGTTGGTGATGTTGTTGAACTCGCTCACGATCACCTTGGGGGCCTCGTTGCGCACCATCACCTTGCCCAGCCAGATGGAGAGGTCGATGAGCGGGATGATGCGCGAGCGCAGGTTGAACGTGCCCTTCACGGCGGGATGCGGCGTGGAGGGCATCTCCGTCACCTTGGGCTTGCGAATGATTTCCAGAACCTTGGCGACGTTCACCCCGAAATAGCTGCGGTAATTTCCGCCGTCCTCGGTCTCCTCGTCGATGAAGAACTCAACGATTTCGAGCTCGTTTGTCCCTGACTCAAGCAGAATGTTCGTCTGACTCATGGAGGCCTCTGGCTGGACGGTTGTGGAATGCCGGATCGTGCGACGCCGCTTCGCGTGACCTTACCACCGTTGAGATACATCGCGCCCCTTGTCAAGGCCTTCCTGCGCCCTTGCGCCCGGCGCTTTACACCGTGCCCAGCCTGGAATAGAACCCCCAAACGCCAACGGCGTTTCCCCTGCGAGGCCGCACCTTGAATCTGCCCAAAATCGCCTACGTCCTGCTCTGGTTCCCCCTCTCCTCGGAGACCTTCATCTTCCGGGAAGTCCGGGCGTTGCGCCGCCTGGGACTGCACGTGCTGGCCTACAGTCTCTACGGCAAGAAGCTCCGGAACCTCTCCCCCGAAATGATCGACTATTCCTACGGCGTACGCCGCATGGGCCTCTTCGCCCTACCGCTCATCCTGCGCGACGTGCTCTGGTGGAACAAGCGCCGCCCGGGCGTGTTCAGGGACCTGGCCCGGCGCATGCTCCTGCGCCGCTGGTGCAGCCTGGAGGTGACGGCCGAGAGCCTCTGGGCCTTCCTGGCGGGATTCCGCCTGGCCCGGCTTCTCCAGCGCGACGCAGTGGACCACATCCACGCCCCCTGGGCTGGCGGCCCAGCCACCGCCGCATGGGTGGCCTCGCAGCTCACGGGCGTGCCCTATTCCATGGCCGGACGCGCGGGAGACATCTACCCCCCCGACGGCGCGCTGGCCGAAAAAATTCGCGACGCGCTCTTCGTGCGCGTGAACAACCTGGCCAACAAGGGCTACCTGGCCTCCCAGGCCCCGGGCCACGAGGACAAGATCCACCTCGTCTACAACAGCCTCACCTTCAGGGACCACGGCCTAGCTGCCGCGGACATGACGCCGCCCTGCAAGCTCCTGGCCGTGGGCCGCTTCGCGCGCACCAAGGGCTTCGACGTGCTCCTGCGCGCCTGCGCCCTGCTCAAGCGCCAGGGCTTCCCCTTTCGGCTCACCCTGGTGGGCTCCGGCTTCCAGGACCCCCTGCTCAAGGCCCTGCGCAAGCGCCTTGGCCTGGAGGACGCGGTGTGCATGCCGGGCTTCCTCTCCCACGACGAGACCGCCTGGCTCATGGCCTCCCAGGACATCATGGTGGTGCCCAGCGTCGTGCACGCCTCGGGCGACCGCGACGGCATCCCCAACGTGATCATGGAGGCCCTCTCCCGCCGACTCCCCGTGGTGGCCACGGACGTCTGCGGCATCCCGGAAGTGATCCGTCACGGCGAGACCGGTCTCATCGCCCCCCAGCGCGACCCCGAGGGCCTGGCCGAAGCCATCCGCGCCATGGCCGCCGACCGCGACGGCGCGTTGGCCATGGCCGAAGCCGGACAACGCCTCGTGCGCGAAATGTTCGATCCCGAGGTCAACGCCCACAGCCTCTACGAGCTCTTCCGCGCCCACACCAGCCCGCCTGCCGGGCAGGAGCCCTAGGCCGTGTGCGGCATCGCCGGGCTGGTGGACTCCCTCGGCCGGCCCCTCCCGCCCGAGGCCATGGAATCCCTCCAGGCCATGACCGCCTCCATGGCCCACCGGGGACCAGACGGCTGCGGCCACTGGCGCGACGGACCCGCCGCACTGGGACATCGCCGTCTCTCCATCATCGACCTCTCCACCGGCGCCCAACCCATGGAGGACGCCCACGGCCGCCTGGCCGTGACCTTCAACGGCGAAATCTACAACTACCGCGAGATCCGCGCCGCGCTCGAAGCCCTGGGCCACGCCTTCCGCACCTGCTCCGACACCGAGGTGATCCTGGCCGGATGGCTCCAGTGGGGGCCGCGCTGTCTGGAGCGCTTCGAGGGCATGTTCGCCTTCGCCCTCTGGGACCGCCGCGAGCGCACGCTCTTCTGCGCCCGCGACCGCTTCGGCAAGAAGCCCTTCTTCTACACGCTCCAGAACGGGCTTTTCGCCTTCGCCTCCGAGTCTTCGGCCCTGCGCCGCGTGCCGGGACTGCGCCTGGACGTGGAAGCCGCCACCCTGGCCCGCTTCCTGGCCTACGAATACGTCCCCTCGCCGGAGTCCATCTACCGCCAGGTGAAGAAGCTCCCGCCCTCCCACTGGCTGGAACTGCGCGAGGGCCGCGTCACCCTGGGCCGCTACTGGTCGCTCCCCGCGCCCGAGCCCGCCCGCGCCTCCGAGGCGGAGCTGGGCCGGGAGCTGGAACGACTGATGGCCCAGGCCGTGAAACGGCGCATGATCTCCGACGTGCCCCTGGGCGTGTTCCTCTCCGGCGGCATCGACTCCTCCCTGGTGGCCGCGCTCATGGCCGGGCAGGCTCCGCGCATCAAAACCTTCTCCATCGGCTTCCGCGAGGCCAGCTACGACGAGTCCGCCTACGCCCGCAGCGTGGCCCGCATGTGGGACACCGAGCACCACGAGCACATCCTCTCGGCGGAAGACTGCGCGGGACTGCTCCCCGAGATCGTCACCCGTTTCGACGAGCCCATGGCAGACCCCTCCATCGCCCCCACGTACCTGCTCTCCAAGGTGACGCGCCAGGAGGTCACCGTGGCCCTGGGCGGCGACGGCGCGGACGAACTCTTCGCGGGCTACGAGCACTTCCAGGGCTTCCAGGCCGCCAGGCTCTACAACGCCCTGCCCCGCCCCGTGCGCCGCTTCGTGGTCGATCCCGCCTGCGCCGCGCTCCCGGCCTCGGACGGCTACGTGAACCTGCGCCTGGGCGCGGCCACCTTCCTGCACGGCGCGCGTCAGGCCCCCTGGCTGCGCGTGCAGGACTGGCTCACCGCCCTGCACCCCGAGCTGCAGCGCCAACTCTGGCGCGACCCCGCCCCCCTGGGGCTGGACGCGCCCCAGCTCTTCGCCTCCACGCGGCGCACCTTCGACCGCTCGAGCGCGTCCGCGGACCTGGACCGCCTCTTCCACGCCTACTGCCGCCAGTACCTGCTGGACTACATCCTGGTGAAGGTGGACCGCTGCACCATGATGCACTCCCTGGAGGCCCGCGCCCCCTTCCTGGACCGCGACGTGGCCGAGTTCGCCTGCCGCCTGCCCACGCACATGAAGCTCCGGGGCCTCTCCCGCAAATACCTCCTCAAGAAGGCCCTGGCGCATCTGCTGCCCGAGGAGATCCGCACGCGCAACAAGCGCGGGTTCCTCATCCCCGTGGCCCGCTGGCTGCGCGACAAGCTCAAGCCCCTGGTGGAAGAGCTTCTGGGCGAGGACCACCTGCGGCGACAAGGCCTCTTCGACCCCAAGACCGTGCGCGGACTCGTCCACGAGCACGACTCGGGACGGCGAGACCGCCGCAAGGAGCTGTGGACCCTGCTGGTGCTCCAACTGTGGCTGGCCCACAACAAGCCGGACGTGTCCTGATGGCCCGCATCCTCTACGGCGTCCACGGCTCCCAGCACGGCCACGCCATCCGAGCGCTCACCCTGGCAAGGGCCTTCCCGCAGCACGAGTTCCTTTTCGTCACCAGCGAGGAGGCCGCCGGGATCCTGCGGCGCGGCCACCGCGTGGAGACCGTGCTCAACCCCGGCACGCGCTACAAGAACTACGCCCTGGACCTGCCCGCCACCGTGGCCCTGGCCGTGAAGACCTTCGCCCGCAGGGGCAGCGAACTGGCCCGCCTGGGCAGGCTCATCGAGGACTTCAAGCCCGACGTCTGCCTCTCGGACTACGAATACTTCGTGCCCATCGCGGCCAGACGCGCGGGCGTGCCCTGCCTCTCCCTGGACCACCAGCACGTCATCACCCTCTGCGAGCACCAGCTGCCCCGCGCCGTCTGGTGGGACCTCGCGAGCACGTCCTTCTCCGTGGACAGGCTCTTCTCCAACTCCACGGCGCACCTGGTCATCAGCTTCTACCAGCCGCCCTTGAAGCCCGGCGCGCAGCGGGCCATCTCGCCGCCCATCCACCGGGAGAAGGTGTTCGAGCACGAGGCGACGGTGGGCGAGCACATCCTGGTGTACCAGAGCTGCTCCATCTGTCCGCGCTTCGTGCCGCTGCTCCAGACCCTGGGGCGTCCGGTGATCGTCTACGGCTACAACCGCGAGGCCCGCGAGGGCAACCTGACCTTCAAGAAGTTCAGCGAAGACGGACTGCTGGCCGACATGGCCTCCTGCGCCTACGTGATCTGCGGGGGCGGCCACACCCTCATGAGCGAGGCCCTTTTCTACGGCAAGCCCATCGTCTCCCTGCCCGTGAAGGGGGCCTTCGAGCAGTGGCTCAACGCCTTCTACCTGGAGAAGCTGGGCTACGGCCTGCACCTGGACATGCACAAGCTCGACGAGACGGCCATGGCCGGATTCGAGTCCCGTGTGGAGGGCTGCCGCGAGCGCGTGCGCGCCGTGGACTTCCGGGGCAACGAGTTCGCCTTCGGGATCGTGGAGCGCTTCGTGCGGGACGGACGACTGTAGCGCTCCCGCCACGCCCAGCTCTCTCGAACTGCTTGACCGACTCCCCCAAATCGGAACGCAGTGCGGGCACGGCGGCTCCGCGTGGGCCTTGCTCTGTCTGCTGCGGGTAGGCTTTCGGGGCCGCATCCCCTACGCTCCCGCCTGTCTTGAAGGCGTTGAACTCGTCAAGCGGCGTGGGATCAACCCGTGG
>NZ_BLTE01000027.1 GCF_013019105.1 Fundidesulfovibrio magnetotacticus | reverse complement strand
CGGCGATGATCACACCGGCGATCAGCGAGGCCATCAGGCCGTATTCCACCGCGGTAGCGCCTTCTTCGTTGCGGATCAGGGTGCGGATGGCGTTCATGGGGGTTCTCCTCGTCTGGTTTGGTTGTGCGTGCGGTCGCAATGCTCTTAAAGCAACCGGTGTGCCAGCGTGACCCGCCACAGGCAGATTTGGCGCGGAACAACAACAACCCTGCGAAATTGAAGGAGCATTTTCCATGGATGACGCCACGGAACCGCTTCCGGCGGCATGGCGGCGGGGCCTGGGACCCGCGCGCGACCGCCCGCCGATCCATGAATCGTGGAGCGCCTGCCGCTTCAAGGCCGGGAAGGGGCATGGATCGGACTTTTCCCGAGCAAATCCATGAATCGTGAAGCACCCGGCGGTACTCCACGAAACGTGGACCACGGACGCGCGTCCTGCTTGGCAAGCGTGGCGCGAACGCGTATCAGCCTGGATGCATGGTGAACTCAACGAGAGAGGCCCCGTGAGGCGCACGCTCCCCATCGTCCTGAAGCTCTGCGCGGCCCTGGCCGTAACCCTTGCGACCCTCTGGGCCGCCCTGGCCGCCTACTGGTCCGACGTGGAGAGCGCGGCGGGCAGGACGCTCCTGGCCATGGCTGTGGTGGCGGGCACGGGGCTGTGCTTCGCCCTGATTCGACGCAGGGGGCGCGCCCTGGCGGCGTGGCTGTGCGGCTTCGCGCTCTTCGCGGCCTGGTGGAGCGCCATCGCCCCCTCCAACCAGCGCGACTGGCAGCCCGACGTGGCCGTGCTCCCCTACGCCCAGGTTCAGGGGGACCTCGTTACGGTGCGCAACATCCGCAACGTGGCCTACCGCACCGAGACCGACTACCAGCCCCGCTACCACGACAAGACCTTCGACCTGAAGAAGCTCGAAGGCGTGGACCTCATCGCCGTCTACTGGATGGGCGACGCCATAGCCCACGTGATGGTGAGCTTCGTCTTCCAGGGACAGGACGCCCTGTGCTTCTCCATCGAGACCCGCAAGGAAAAAGGCGAGGGCTATTCCGCGCTCAAGGGCTTCTTCAAGCAGTACGAGTTGACCTACGTGGCCGCCGAGGAGCGCGACCTGATCCGCCTGCGCACAGACCACCGCGTCCCCCCCGAGGACGTGTACCTCTTCAGGACCCGCATGCCCGAGGCCAACGCCCGCAAGCTGTTCCTGGAGTACGTGAAGAAGATCAACAGCCTCTACGAAACGCCCGAATACTACAACACCCTCACCACCAACTGCACCACAAACGTGGTGCGCCACGTGCGAGCCTTCGAGGGAAGGCTTCGCTACAGCTGGAAGATCCTCTTCTCCGGGTACGCGCCGCAATACGTCTACGAGCTGGGCGGCCTGGAAGACTCGCTGCCCTTCGAGGAACTCAAGGCCAAAAGCTACGTGAACCCCAAGGCCAGGGCCGCAGGAGACGCACCGGACTTCTCCGCGCGGATTCGCAGCGGACTGCCCGGCATGCCCGGCCCCTGACCCGGACCTCGGACGCCCCAACCTAACCCTGCAACCGACGGAAACACCACCATGCCCCACCCGTTCGCCAGCTCCCTCGCCGTCCTGGCGGTCCTGCTGCTGTCCTGCGCGGCGGCCCACGCCCAGCCCTTCGAGACGCCGCCCACCTTCAAGGCCCAGTCCCTGCTGCCCAAGGACCTGCTCTCCGGACCGGACTTCCGCGTGGACCCCGAGGTCCGCAACGACGGCTACCTGAACATCTACGTGATCCACTCGCCCTACGGCGATTTCAAGGCCGCCTCCACGGCCCTGGCGCGCACGCGCATCGCCGAAATCCGGGCCATGTCCAAGATGGACCAGGTGGCCGGGTCCAACGCCTTCGCCAGCTCCCTGGCCGACAAGGGCAAGCAGACACTCCAGGGCGCGGTGGACCTGGTCACCGACCCCCTGCAAACGCTGGGCGGGGCGCTCTCGGGCGTGGGCAAGCTCTTCGTGCGCGCCCAGGAGAACCTGGCGGAAAGCTCCCCCAGCAAGTGGGAGGACAGCCGCGCCGCCGGGCTGGTGGGCTTCTCCAAGACCAAGCGCGACTACGCCCTCCGGTTCGGGGTGGACCCCTACTCCACCAACCCCGTGCTCCAGCAGAAGCTCGACGCCCTCTCCGAGGCGGGCTACGCCGGGAGCCTCACCGGAACGGCCCTGCAGGCCCTGATTCCCGGCGGCGTGGGCATTGCCGTCTCGGGCGTGAGCACCACGGCGCTCATGCAGGGCGTGGACCTCACCGTTCCGCCGGGCGACCTGCGCCGCCAGAACCGCGAGGCGCTCATCCAGGCGGGAGTGCCCAAGGACCTGGCCCGGCTCTTCGTGAACAACCCCGAGTTCACCCCCACCCAGCAGACCGTGCTCACCCGGGCCCTCACCTCCATGGCGGGCACCGCCGACAAGGCCGAGTTCGTGGAGTTCGTGGCCGAGACCTCCGACCAGGACGTGTGCCTCTTCCGCCAGCGCATGGCCGAGATGTACGCGGGCTACGCGCGCGAGGCGGGCGCGCTGGCGCGCTTCGTCCCCGTGGGGCGCTTCGTGGGCGCGCTGCGCCCCGACGGCAGGCTCGTGCTGGCCTTCCCGCTGGACTACCTGGCATACACCGCCGCCGCCGCGTCCAACCTGGACGCCCTGGACCGGGCGGCGCGCGCCCTGCCCGCCTCGGGGGTGGAGTTGTGGCTCACGGGCAAGGCCAGCCCGGGCACGAAGCAGCGCCTGAAGCGCATGGGCTGGACCCTGCGGGAGGACGCCGCCGGACGGCTGGGGATGTGAAGAGGCGGAACGCTCTCAGGCCCCGCCACCGTGGCCCGGGATGCCGTGCTTCTGGAGCTTGTTCCAGAGGTTGGTGGGCGAAAGCCCCAGCAGGCGCGCGGCCTCCTTCTGCACCCCCCCGGCCTGGCGCAGGGCCTCCAGGATGAGGCCGCGCTCCACGTCCTCCAGGGTCTGGCGCAGGTTCATGCCCGGGCGCAGCGCGGGCGGCTGGGCGGTGGCCGCCGGGGCCTGCCCCAGGGCCTGGAGGCAGTCGCGCGCGGTGAAGAGCGGCCCGGGCGCGGTGATGGCCGCGCGCTCGATGGCGTTGGCCAGCTGGCGCACGTTGCCCGGCCAGGGCTGGGCCATGAGGGCCTCGGCCCCGTCGCGGGAGAGCCCTTCAAGGGCGCAGCCCGTGCGGGCGTGGAGGCGGCGGATGAAGTGCTCGGCCAGCAGGGGGATGTCCTCGCGGCGGTCGCGCAGGGGCGGTATGCGAATCTGGGCGATGCTCAGGCGGTAGAAGAGGTCGGCGCGGAAGGCGCGCTCCTCCACCAGGCGGGGCAGGTCCTGGTGTGTGGCGGCGATGATGCGCACGTCCACCGGCATGGGCGCGGGCGCGCCCAGGCGCTCGATCATCTTGGATTCCACGGCGCGCAGCAGCTTGGGCTGCAGGAAAAGGGGCATGTCGCCCAGTTCGTCCAGCAGCAGCGAGCCCTTGGCCGCCAGTTCGAACTTGCCCTTGCGCGCCGTGAGCGCCCCGGTGAAGGCCCCCTTCTCGTGCCCGAAGAGTTCGCTCTCCAGGAGGTTTTCCGGGATGGCCGCGCAGTTCACCTTCACGAACGGCCCGGAGGCCCGGGGCGAGAGGGCGTGGATGGCGTCGGCGACCACCTCCTTGCCCGTGCCGGATTCGCCGGTGACGAGCACCGTCACGTCCAGGGCCGCCACCTTGGCCACCAGCTCCTTGAGCCGGAGCATGGGTTCGCTCTGGCCCACCAGGCCGTGGTCGTCCGGGGTGTCGCGCAGCCTGCGGCGCAGCGCGCGCGATTCGTCGCGCAGGGCGCGGCGCTCCAGGGCGCGGCGGATCACGGTCTCCAGCTCGGCCAGGCTGAAGGGCTTGGAGAAGTAGTCGTACGCGCCGTGCCGGATGGCCTCCAGGGCCACCTCGCGGGTGGACTGGCCGGTCATGACGATCACGTCCACGCCGGGCTGGGCCGCCAGGATGCGCGGGATGGCCTCCACGCCGGACATGCCGGGGAGCATCACGTCGGTGAGCACCAGCTCGTAGCTCCCGGAGCCCAGGAGCTCCAGCCCCTCCTCGGCCGATCCCGCCAGGCGCGAAGAGAGCCCCTTCACGTCCAGGGCGTCCTGGATCATGGCCCCCAGGGAAGGGTCGTCCTCGATGACCAGGATGCGTTCGCTCATGCGGAGAAAAAGCAGGCGATCACGCCTTCGAACTGCTCGGCGTGGTCCTGGGCCAGGCTTTCCAGGTCGGAAAAGTCCGGTTCCAGGGCCTCCCAGACGGCGGGATTGAAACGCGGCAGGGGCATGTCCTGCCGGTCGGCCGGGGCCAGGAGCTGGGCCATCAGGTCGGCGGCGTTCACCAGCATGGCGGCCTTGTCGGAGGGCTCGGGGGCGTGGTGGGCGGTGACGGCGCGCTCGATGGTTTCGGGGAGCCGCCACTTGGCCAGGAGCCTGCCGCCCAGGAGGGCGTGGTCGAACCCGACCTCCTCGCGTTCGATGGCGGTCAGGTCCGTGCCGGGGGCGCGCGCGCGGGCCAGGCAGCGGGCGCTGGCGGCGGGAAGGTGGCGGAACATCACGAGCTTCCCGATGTCGTGGAGCAGGCCGCAGACGAAGCATTGCTCGGGGTCGGCCCAGCCGGTGGCCTGGGCCATGCCCCGGGTGAGGATGGCGCAGGAGACGCTGTGCTCCCAGAAACGGCGCATGTCCATGGCCTGGGGGCTGATGCCCTTGAAGGCCGGGGCCACCGAGAGCCCCAGGGCCAGGCTGGCCAGCTGCGACGTGCCGGTGATGAGCACCGCGCGCTCCAGGCTCTCCACCTTGTTGCCCAGGCGCTGGCCCATGGGGCCCAGGGCGCGGCCCATGAAGGCGCTGTTCACCAGCCTGAGCAGGGTGGCGGAGAGGGCCGGGTCGCTGGAGATGAGGTCCGTTGCGTCGGCGGCCGTGGCGTTGGGGTCCTTGAGCAGGGCGTCCAGGCGGGCGTAGATCTCGGGCAGGGAGAAAAGCTTGGTGTCGCGCTCGAGCACCGCGTCCAGGGACAGGGGCTTCTCCCCGGACTCCGGGACCGGCGCGGGGGACGCGACGGGAGCGGCTTCGACGCCGACCGGGGCCAGCCCCCGCTCCAGGCAGAAGGCGTGGAGCAGCCTGCCCCGCGGGTGGGCCATCGTCTCCGGCCCCAGGCGGGCGGCCAGCCAGGCGGCCTGGCCCTCGTCGTACCCCCGGGCCCCGGCCGCTGGCCGGCCCGTGCTCACGATGCGTTCCATCCGTCCTCCCCCGGCCGTTCGGCCGATTTGCCGGACCCCCCCGTGCCTCGCGGACCAGGGGCACATCCGACGTTATCCCCTTTCCCCCCTGCGTACAATCGCCCAGGGCGGCCGCGCGACGAATTCCTCCACAAATAATGAATCGCCTCCCCGGCGCACCTCCCGGCGCACCTCCCGGCCACCGCGAAGACGCCCGGGGAACGCATAAAAAGCAAGAAGCATACCTCTTTCGGAAGGCGCGGTTTCCCGAGAAACCTCATCCTCTGTCGGGGGGCTGTACATCCGCCGAACCATCAGTATACATAATAAACAAAGGCCCAATTATTGCTTTAATCCGGCATATGAACGGGAAGGCTCCCGTTCGAGGAAGACGCCGTGACCGTCAAACTACACACCACCCCAGGCCGGGATTCCGGCTCCACCAGCGTCGAGATGGCGCTGATCCTGCTGCCACTGCTGCTCCTGCTGGTGGGGGGCGTGGAGGCCGGGCGCTACTACTGGACCCGCCACGTCGTCGCCGCGGCCGCCGCCGAGGGCGCGCGCCTGGCCATCCTCAACGGCCCCACCGACGCCGAGGTGGCCGCAAGGGCGCGGCGCATCCTCGTGGAGGGCGGCGTGAGCCAGGCCGCCGGGGTGACCGTCTCGGCCAGGCAGGCCAACCAGCCCGTCACGGTGCGCGTGGACCTGCCCTACGCCTTTTTCGGGCTGGGGGGGCTGGTCCCGGCCTTCGCCGCCGTGGACTCCATCTCCATCACCTCCATGATGGTGCACCAGCCATGAACGCTCATCGCGACCAATCCGGCGTGGCGGCCGTCGAGTTCGCCCTCATCGGCTCTCTGGTGCTGATCCCCCTGGTGATCGCCATCCTGGACTTCAGCCAGATGTTCCAGATCCGCCAGGTGGTGGCCCAGGCCTGCGAAGTGGGCGCGCTGGCGGCCTCCGACGGCCAGGCCCCGGAGCCCCTCATGCGCGCCTACGTCCAACAGGCCGGACAGGACTCCGGCCGCCTGGGCGTGGCCGTCACGGCCAACTTCCAGCAGCTGCCCCCCGGAACGGCCATCCGCGTGGACGCGACCTTCGACTTGCGCGGCCTGCCCATCATCCCCTGGGGCGCGGCCATACCTGGCTTCGTGGAGCTCACGGCCCAGGCAACCGCCCGCAGGCGCTGACAACCAGGAGTCCGACATGGACAACGCCACACCCTCGCGCGGCGAACGCGGTTCCGTCTCGGTGCTGGCGGCCCTGCTTCTCGTGGCCGTCTGCGGCATGGGGGCCTTCGCGGTGGACTACGGCTACCTGCGCTGGAAACGCAGCCAGCTCCAGACCGCCGTGGACGCCGCCGCCCTGGCCGGCGCCGCCGGGCTCGTCTCCTACGGCCAGGACCTGGCGCGCATCCGGGCCGAGGCCGTCACCTTCGGGCGGGCCAACATCGACGCCCGCGACAACCCCGCCCTGGCCCTCACGCAGGGAGACGTCTCCGTAAACCTCAACATCCCGGGCTGGGTGGAGGTCACGGCCGGGTTCACCGCCGCGCGCGGCAACCCCGTGCGCCTCTTCCTGGGGCCGGTGCTGGGCCTCAACGCCTCCGACGTGTCGGCCACGGCCCGGGCCGAAATCTTCTGTTCCACCACGTCGCGCTGCATCAAGCCCTGGAGCGTGCCCACCAAGTTCACCTGGAACGACACCTGCGGCGAGGCCAAATACCACAACGGCGTGCTCGACACGCAAGTGCCCTGCGAGATGGCCTCCATCAACGTGCAGGGCTACGGCCCGGGCGACGTGGGCACGCAGATCGTGCTCAAGACCGGCGCCCCCCATGCCACCATCGCCCCGGGACAGTACAGCCCCGTGGACCTGCCCCCCGTGGGTTCCGGCCAGCCCGTCACGGGCGGCTCCGCCTACCGCGACAACATCGCCGGATGCACCGGGGCCAACAACACCGACGTCACCGTGCAGGACTTCCTCCAGTTGGAGCCCGGCAACATGGTGGGCCCCACCAAACAGGGCATCCAGGACCTCATCGCCCAGGACCCGGGGGCCTACTGGGACGCTTCCACCAGTTCCGTCAGGGGCAGCACCTACCCGGACTCCATGGCCAGCCCCCGCGTGGGCATCATCACCTTCTTCGACCCCCGCGACCCGCCCACGTCCGGGCGCAACACCATCGTGGTCTACCAGCTGGGGGCCGTGTTCGTGGAGGGCATCAACGGCGCGGGCGACGTCACCGGACGCTTCGTCAACGCCACGGCCGTGTCCCCCGTGCGCGGGGCCGGCGGCAATTGCGGAACCCTCTGGGGCATCAGCCTCACGCGCGACTCCACCCGCTGAAGCCCGCCCGGGCGCTCCACGATCAATGGATCAGGGAGGCCTTCGCGATCCACAATTCCTGAACCCGGCCCCGCTCGCGGCCCACGGCCCCCTCCCGGCCACGCGGAGCGCGGACCCCCGCCCCGCGCCATCCCCCGGACCCGCACCCCCCTCGCCCGCCCCGCCCGGCACGCGCCTTGCTTTGCGCCTCACGCCGGGCGCGCCGACGCGCCAGCGAAGAGGAGACCGCCATGAACCTGCGCAACGAATCAGGCTCTTCCTCCGTGGAGGCCGCCATCATCATTCCGGTGCTGGTGGCCCTGTCGGTGTCGGTGTGGGAGGGGTCCGTGATGCTCAAGACCTTCTTCACCGTCCAGGAGGCCGCCCGCGAGGGCGCACGGGAGATCCTGCGCTCCGGCAGCGACTCCAAGGTGCAGGCCCTGGTCCAGAACCTCACGAAAGACCTGCCCCCTTCGGATCTGCAGGTGAGCAAGTCCGTGGACACGGGCGCGAAGACCGCGACCGTGGAGGTAAGCTATGCCTATCAACCGAGTTCTCTCTCTGGCGACTTCATTGACGCGCTCAACAACGGCCCGCTTACGATCACTTCGAAGGTTGTCATGCCTCTGCAGTGAGGAGCGGGGCTCCACGGCCACCCTGGTGGCCGTGGGCGCGCTGGCCCTGGCCGGCGCGGCCGGGCTCGTGGTGGACGAGGGCCTGCTCTACAAGGCCAACAACCAGCTCCAGGCCGCCGTGGACGCCGCCGCCCTGGCCGGGAGCCTGGAGTTGCCCTACGACCCGGACCTCTCCCAGAACCGCGTGCGCCAGGCCGCGGAGAAATCCCTTGTCCAGAACTACGGCGAGGCCTCCATCAAGAGCCTCACCCTGGGCACGGAGGTGCGAAGCGTCTGCGTGGAGGGCAAGGCCACGGTGAAGCTCACCTTCGCCACGGTGCTGGGCGTGGGGGACAAGGAGATCGACTGCACCGCCTGCGCGGGCTACAACAACCTGGAGATCGTCTTCGTGATCGACAACACGGGCTCCATGTCCGGCACGCCCATCACCAAGGTGCGCCAGGCGGCCACCAACATGGTCAACCTGGTGATGCCCAACACCGGCGCGCCCTCCACCAAGATCGGCCTTGTGCCCTTCCGGGGCAAGGTGCGCGTGCCCGCGAACGTGGACGGCAAGGCCGCCGGATGCCGCAACGCCGACGGCACCGTGAACACCACCAACAGCTCCTCGTGCACCTCCATCCCCTACATCAAGGCGCTCACCACGGACAAGGCGGCCATCACCACCGCCATCAACTCCATGACCGCCACCGGCACCGCCTCGGGCACCGTGATCTCCGAAGGCATCAAGTGGGGACGCCACGTGCTCACCCCCGAAGCCCCCTACACAGAGGGCGGCGACGCCAAAAAGTACCGCAAGGTGATGATCCTGCTCACCGACGGCGACAACGAGGACGGCAAGTGCGGCGGCCAGTACGGAGACACCTCCGACCCCAACAACTACTGGTACAACGCCTACTACGGCATGAACGTGAAGACCTGCCACTGCGAGGACGGCGGCTGCCTCAACACCGCCATGCTCTCCGAGGCGCAGCTGGCCAAGGACGCGGGCATCGAGATCTTCACCATCCGCTTCGGCACATCCGACTCCACGGACGTGAACCTCATGAAGACCGTGGCCTCCTCCAAGCCCGGAACCAACGACCACTACTACGACGCGCCCTCCTCCAGCGACATCGACGACATGTTCAAGAAGATCGGCCGCCAGCTCGGGCTGCGGCTCATCAAGTAGGAGCACGCCATGAACGCCATCCGCAGACTGCGCAGGCTCCTGGGCGAGGCAGGGTCCTCGGCCGTGGAGTTCGCCCTGGTGGCCCCGCTGGTCACCGGGCTCATGATCGGCGTGCTGGAGACCAGCAACGCCCTCTCCGTGTGGCTCACCCTCAAGAAGGCCACCGAGCTGGGCGCGCGCTTCGCCACCACCGGCCAGGGCGAAATCGACGGCACGCGCATGGCCCAGATCATCGCCGCAACCAAGAAGGTGGCCGCCGACTCCCGGGGCATCGACGTGAACGTGAAGGTCTCCAGCTGGGCCGGACTCTCCGCCTCGGGCGCGGCCCGGGAAGGCGACCCGGGCGGCCCCTGCGACACCGTCCAGATCGACGTGAACTACGTCTACACGCCCGTCACGCCCCTGGGCGACATGCTCGACCCCACCAACGGCGCGTCGGCCTGGTCCCAGGCCATGACCATGCGCCAGGCCACCCGCATGGTCAACGAACCCTGGCGGCCCTGTCCCTACTAGGGGCCAACGGAGACATGCCATGACCATCCAACGCCTCGTCGCCTGGGCCGCCGCGCTGGCCGCCCTCCTGGCCATCCTCTTCGCCGCGCCCCGCGCGCACGGCCAGGAAGGGGACGACCTGCGCGGCTACGACCTCATCGACCCGCAGAACAAGGGCTTCGTCACCCTGCCCGAATACCTGGCCGTGTTCCCGGACCAGCAGAAAGCCACAGCCGACTTCCAGGGCATGGACGCCAACAAGGACCAGGTGGTGACCAAGGAGGAGTTCCTGGCCGTCAAGCCGGCCTACAAAAAGTAGCTTCGGGCCGTGGGGTCCACGCACCGGGCGCGCGCGGAATCGCGCCCGGCGCGATGGCCCCCGCGAGGACGGCCCGAACGCACGGGGGAAGCCCCCGGGAGTTGGTCCCGGGGGCTTGTGCGTTCCACGCCCCACGGATAAAGGCAGGGACAGCGACCACCACCCCATGGACCACGCCCCCGCACCCAAGCCCCTCGCGGCGCTCGACGCCTTCTTCCTCCTGGACGCCGGACGCCTCCCGGGCCTGGACGGCCTGCGCGGCCTGGCCATCGTCATGGTCTTCAACGTCCACTTCTTCGCCCAGCACTTCGAGCGCAACTACTTCCTCGACCCCGGCGCCCCGGCCCATCAACTTCTGCGCGCCCTGCACTCGGGCGTGCTCGGCGTGGACGTGCTCTTCGTGCTTTCGGGCTTCCTCACGTGGGTGTCGCTGGCCCGGCGCAGGCCCTCGGTCCCGGCCTTCCTGGCCGCGCGCTACCGCAGGCTCCTGCCCGTGATCCTGGCCGTGAACCTCCCGGCCCTGTGCTGGGGCGCGGCCTCGGTGGACTGGCGTCAGGCCCTGGCCAACGTCTTCTTCCTCCACGTGCCCCCGGGCGTGACCCTGGTGACCTACACCACCTGGGCCCTGGTCTACGAAATGTGGTTCTACCTGCTCTGCGCGGCCTGGGTGCTCGTGCTGGGGCGCTTCGCCCTCTTTCGCTCCTGGGGCTTCTTCTGGCTCCTGGCGGCGGCGCTCGCGGCCAACATCCTGGTGTTCAAGCGCTTCCTGCTGCTGGGCGACCCGCGCTTCCTGGGCTTCCTCTTCGGCGTGGCCCTGGCCCGGGCCTGGGGCGAGGGCAGGATCGGACCGGGCCTGCAACGCGCGGCGCGGCTGGGCTTCGTTCCGGCCCTGGCGGCCCTGCTGGCCTTCTGCTGGGCGGGCGGCCACCCCCACGTGGAGGCCTGGATGGCCCGGGACAACCTCCACCGCCTGGCCTTTTTCCTGGCCCTGGACGCCACCATCTGCCTCATCCTGCTGCGCCTGATCCTGCCCGGCCCAGGCCCCTCGGCCTTCACCGCGCGGCCCCTGCGCATGGCGGGCATGGTGAGCTATTCGCTCTTCATGACCCACACCCAATGGGGCCTGCCCCTGGCCAACCGCCTGGCCGGGCCCGCTGCCGACGCCCTGGGCATGGCCCTGCGCTGGGGCCTCTCACTGGGGCTGTGCCTGCTCCTGGCCGCGCTGATCTTCGCCGTGTTCGAACGCCCCTACTTCTCCAGGCCATGAGCATGCGCGCCGCCCCATCCCCCGCCCGGCTCCCGGGCCTGGACATCCTGCGGCTCCTGGGCGCGCTGTGGCTCTTCCACCTCGTGTTCTTCGCGGGATGGGCCGCGCCGGACCCCACCCTGATGCAGGGTTCCGGC
This sequence comes from Fundidesulfovibrio magnetotacticus, assembly GCF_013019105.1. Classification (NCBI taxonomy): domain Bacteria; kingdom Pseudomonadati; phylum Thermodesulfobacteriota; class Desulfovibrionia; order Desulfovibrionales; family Desulfovibrionaceae; genus Fundidesulfovibrio; species Fundidesulfovibrio magnetotacticus. The sequence goes on along the minus strand of NZ_BLTE01000027.1, from coordinate 21,101 downwards.
ACGGCGGCGCGCCTCGCGGCGCGCGCGGCGGGGGTGCTGGCCACCAGCGGCGTGGCCGGGCTGGAGCTTCTGCTGACGGTTTCGGGCTTCCTGGCCTTTCGGGACGTACGGGCGGGCCGGGCGGGTTCCTTCGCGGCGCGCTTCCTGCGCCTGGCCGCCCCTCTTGCGGTGCTGGCCGTGGCCTATGCGGCCTATTCCGGCGGGCCGTTCGGGGCCGCGCTGGGGCAGGCGCTCCTGCTGCGCTCGCCCTACTCCACGCCGCTGTTGGAGCAGGCCGTGGGCGGGGTGAACCCCTTTCTGGCCTTCCTGCCCCTGGCCTGGGCCTGGGCCATCGCCTGCGGGCGCTTCCCCCGCGCGGCCGGATGGCCCGCGCTGGCCGCGCTCTGGGCCGCCTGCGCCGGACTGGCGCTGGCTGGTCCGGCGGGGCTTACCCCCAACGTCCACCTGACGGCCTTCTGCTGGGGCGCGCTTGCGGCCCGCATCTCCCAGGACACGGCCTGGACGGCGCGCGTTCCGGCCTGGGCGGGCCCCTTCTGTTTTCTGGCGGCCGTGGCCCTGTGCCACAAGCTCTCGGCCCTCAAGGGCGCGGACCCGGCCTACCTGATCGCCGGGCGCGACCTCCCGGCCCTGGCCCAGGCCACGGCGCTCCAGGCCCTCTGCGCCCTTGCCGTTCTGTGTTCGCTCAAGCCCGGGACCGCGCCCGCCTGGCTCCGGCCCCTGACCCTGGCGGGCTCGGCCACCTACGGCTTCTTCATCGCCTGGACCCACTGGTCCGGCCCCCTGGCCGCCGGGATCATCGGCCCGGACGCCCCCCTGCCCCCGCGCTACCTGGCGGTGCTTGGCGTGAGCCTCTTCGTGGCCCTGGCCCTCAGGCCCTGCCTGGACCGGCTGCCGAGGCGGCCGATCCCCTGACCCGCCCGGCCAGCGCCCGCGCCCCGGCCAGCGCCGCCAGCAGGAACCACGGGTCGAAGGGGCTGCGCAGCTGGAACACCGCGTCCACGCCCAGGTAGGTGACGCCGAGCACCCAGAGCCCCGCAGCCCACAGGGCCAGGGCCGCCCGGGCGGACCCGCGCCGCCCGGGGTCGCGCTCCGCCAGGCAGCCCAGGCCCAGCGGCACGAGCGCGAAGAACCAGGACCACGCGGCCGCCAGGGTGTGCCACACCCGCGTGGGCCACGGCCCCAGGCGCATGGCCTCCATGAAGTCCGGGTAGCGCGCGGCCATGGCCGCCGTCTCCTCCCGCACGGCCCGGCGCTCCTCGGGCGTGGGGGCGAAGCGCCCCGAGCCGCTCTCCAGCCAGTAGGCCGAGGACTGGTCCATGATCCGCGTGAACCCCAGCGGGGCCTCGACGGGCAGGCCCAGGGCCGCGCGCCGGGCCTTGACGATCTCCGGCGTGGGCCAGCGCGCCTTGATGCGCTCGTGCGCCTCCACCTCGCTCACGGAGAAGACCAGCCGGAGCGTGTCGCGCACCCCGGCCAGGTAGTCCAGGGGCCGGGCCGCCACGCCCTCCAGGGCCGCCTTCTGGAGCGTGGAGAAGTTGCTCTCCCAGCCGAAGGCGCGGTCCGAGAGGGCCAGAAGGTCCGCGAACATGTTTTCGTCGCCCGCCGCAAAGAAGAGCTCCAGGTCCACCCCCTTGGCCCGGTATTCCGGGCGCGGCAGCAGGTCCGCCGCCACGGCCTCGGCCAGGCGCGCCGAGGCCGGGCCGTTGCCCGGGGCCATGAGCCGGTCCCAGAGAAACACCCGATGCCCGGGCATGAGCCCCGCGCCGCCGCGCGACACCGTGAACTCGCCGTAGCGCAGCCCGTTGTGGGCCATCCACGCCCCGGCCAGGACGCAATAGGCCGCCAGCATGGACGCGCCCAGGGCCAGGCGGCGGCGCGCCGGGAGCCCCGGCACGGCCAGGCACGCCAGGCAGGCCGCGACCGCCAGCTGGTTGGAGGGCCGCGCCATGACCAGCGCGAAGGCCCACGCCCCGCATACGGCCCAGCGCCAGGGCCCGGGCCTGGCGAAGGCCCCCAGCAGGGCGGCCGCGAAGAAGGCCGTCCCGGCGGCGGTGAGGCTCTCGGTGGCCACGGTGTGCCAGGCCCAGTTGTAGGAAGGGAGCAGGGCCAGAAGCCCCAGCAGGCAGGAGGCCAGGAGCGTGCCCCAGGCGCGGCGCGCGGCCGCGAAGAGCGCGGCCAAGCTCGCGGCGTAGAGCAGGTTAAGCCCCGCGTCCACCAGGGCCGGGCCGCCCAGGCGGTCCAGGAGCCCGAAAAAGAGCGGCGCGCCCGGGGTGCGGAAGAGCATGAGCTGATGGTCCGCCGGGGCCTCGCGGAAGAACTGCGTGAAGTAGGAGAGGTAGGTGTGGAAATCGCGCCCCTGCTGAAGCGGGAACACCCACGACCACGCGCGGTAGACCGCCGCCAGGCCCGCGAAGGCCGCCAGGACCGGCCAGCGCGACGCGGAGACCGAGGACCGGGACGCCGGAGGCGTCAGCCTCGCCCTGGGGGCCGGTTGCGGCAGGGAGTCCGGCGGCGCTGCCGTCGCCGGAGCGACCGGCGCGGCGGCAACCTTTCGGTCGGCAGCGGCCGTCGTGTCAGGCGCGCTGGCCAAGGCCTTCAGCTTCCTGCCGGGCGGCGCGCCCCGGCGCGGATCAATGGTCGTCCTCGCGGCTCTCGCCGTAGAGTCCGCGCTTCGCCTCTGCCTGAGCCTCCCAGTCCGGCTCGGCCAGCCCGGTCTTCGACTCGCGCGCCGGGCGAACGGTCAGGCGCGCTGCCTGGGGCTCCGCCTCGCCGACGCGCGTGGCCAGCACCACCACGTCCAGGCCCGAGGTCACGGCCTTGGGCGAATAGGAGGCCAGGAGCGCCGCCGCGTCCTCCAGCTCCGCCGGGGCCCAGGCGTGGCCAGGAAGCTCGCGGATCAGGCCCAGGGGGCTCGGGAAGCCCTCCACGTCCAGGAGGATGTCGCCGGGGCGGGCCAGGGCGCCCAGGGCCGCGTTGTCGGCCTGCTTGCGGCCCATGGCCATCCAGCGGGAGCCGCTCCAGAACTGGCGGCCCAGGTTGGCCAGCTCGAAATCCGCCGCCGTGGGGGCCTGATGGTGCGCGAGCACCGGCAGGTAGCGCTTGGCCGACTCGCGCTCCGTGAGCAGGCAGCCCCCCGCGGGCTGGGGAATGGCCGTGACGCCCAGGGCCCGCGCCAGGGCCAGCTGCGGCCCGCGCCCCCGCCCGTTGAAGCCGTGCAGGCGCTCGCGGTCCACAAGGCCCGACTCCTCCATGGGCGTGGGCTTGAGGGTGAGCGCGCACAAGGGCCTCAGGAGCAGGTCGCGCACGCGCGCGTCGCGGCTGATCACGTCCAGGGCGTCGCGGCGCTGGGACATGGGGCGCTGGCCCTTCACCTCGCCGGAGATCAGGAACTTCGCCCCGTAACGCTCCAGAAGCCCCCTGGCGTGGGACATCATAAGGATCTTGCAGTCCACGCAGGGGTTGAGCCCCTTGCCAACGCCGTGGGCCGGGCCGTCGCGCAGCATCGCCACGTAGGCCTCGCCCACGTCCACGGGTTCGATGTCCAGGCCATAGGCCTCCCGCCAGCGGTCGAGGCGGTCGGGGTGTCCGAAGAAGGGGCTCACGTAGTGCAGGCAGAGCACCTTGAGCCCCTGGGCCGCCACGGTGCGCGCGGCCAGGATGGAGTCGAGCCCTCCGGAGAAGAGGGCCAGGGCGTCGTAGATAGGCATGGGGGGTCTCGTATCCGTCCGGCGCGGGGCTGGCAAGTTGGCCGTTGCCCCCCGGGGACGCATCTGCTATGGCCTCAAGGCATTTCCCCTTTTTGAAAAGGAATCACCCACATGGCCAAGAAAGCCGCCGCCTCGCCCCAGGACGCTCGCCTGGAGGCCCTGACCACCGCCCTGACCACCATCGAACGCAAATACGGCCAGGGCTCGGTCATGCGCCTGGACGAGGAAACCCACGCCGCCATCCCCTCCATCCCCACGGGCTCCATCGGGGTGGACCTGGCCCTGGGCATCGGCGGCATCCCCAAGGGCCGCGTCACCGAAATCTACGGCCCGGAATCCTCGGGCAAGACCACCCTGGCCCTGCACATCATCGCCGAGTCCCAGAAGCGCGGCGGCACGGCCGCCTTCATCGACGCCGAGCACGCCCTGGACGTGAACTACGCCAAGCGCCTGGGCGTGAAGACCGACGAACTGCTCATCTCCCAGCCCGACTTCGGCGAGCAGGCCCTGGACATCTGCGACCTGCTCGTGCGCTCCGGGGCCGTGGACGTGGTGGTCATCGACTCGGTAGCCGCGCTCATCCCCCAGTCCGAACTGGAGGGCGAGATGGGCGAGACCCAGGTGGGCTCCCAGGCCCGGCTCATGAGCCACGCCCTGCGCAAGCTCACGGGAACCATCCACAAGTCGCTCACGTCGGTGATCTTCATCAACCAGATCCGCATGAAGATCGGCCAGACCGGCTACGGCAACCCCGAGACCACCACCGGCGGCCACGCCCTGAAGTTCTACGCCTCGGTGCGCATGGACATCCGCAAGATCCAGACGCTCAAGGACAAAGAGGAAGTCTACGGCTCGCGCTGCCGCGTGAAGGTGGTGAAGAACAAGGTGGCCCCGCCCTTCCGCGAGGCCCTCTTCGACATCCTCTACGGCACGGGCATCTCCCGCGAGGGCGAGCTGATCGACATGGGCGTGGAGATGAACATCGTGGACAAGTCCGGCGCGTGGTTCGCATACGGCGCCGAGCGCCTGGGCCAGGGCCGCGACAACGTGCGCGAGTTCCTGCGCGAGCACGCCGACATCCGCAAGCAGATCGAGGACAAGATCTACGAACACCTGGGGCTCAAGGAGCCCGAGGCCAAGGAATAAACCGGCCCAGCGCCGCAAAGACAAGACAACGACGCCAGGGAGCATCCCGGACGCGGCTCGGCGAAGCGCGCTAGCGCTCCGCGAAGGCGCGGGCCATACGGTCCGCGCCCTGCCGTTTCCGGGCCGCGACGCCCGCCAGGAGACCACGTGATCACCGCCACCCAGATTCGCCGCGCCTTTTTGGACTACTTCGTCGCCAACGGCCATGCCGAGGTCGCCAGCTCCTCGCTGGTTCCCCGCGAGGACCCCTCGCTTCTCTTCACCAACGCGGGCATGGTCCAGTTCAAGAAGGTGTTCCTGGGCCAGGACAAGCGCGACTACTCCCGCGCCGCCACCTCCCAGAAGTGCCTGCGCGTGGGCGGCAAGCACAACGACCTGGAGAACGTGGGCCGCACCGCCCGCCACCACACCTTCTTCGAGATGCTGGGCAACTTCTCGTTCGGGGACTACTTCAAGGAAGAAGCCATCCGCCTGGCCTGGGGCTTCCTCACCGACGAACTCAAGCTCCCCAAGGAAAAGCTCTACGCCACCGTCTTTCGCGACGACGACGAGGCCATCGGCCTCTGGAAGAAGATCGCCGGTGTGCCCGCCGAGCGCATCTTCCGCCTGGGCGAGAAGGACAACTTCTGGTCCATGGGCGACACCGGCCCCTGCGGCCCCTGCTCCGAGATCCTCATCGACCAGGGCGAGCACATGTCCTGCGGCCCCAATTGCGGCATCGGCCAGTGCGACTGCGACCGCTTCCTGGAAATCTGGAACCTCGTGTTCATGCAGTACGACCAGATCGCCCCAGGCAACCGCGTGAGCCTGCCCCGGCCCTCCATCGACACGGGCATGGGCCTGGAACGCGTCTCTGGCGTGTGCCAGGGCGTGTACTCCAACTTCGATTCCGACCTCTTCTCCCCCATCATCGCCGCCACGGCCGATCTGGCGGGCGTGAAGTACAAGACCGACGAGGACACCGACACGGCCCTGCGCGTCATCGCGGACCACTGCCGCTCCATGGTCTTCCTGGTGGCCGACTCCATCCTGCCCTCCAATGAGGGCCGGGGCTACGTGCTGCGCCGCCTGATCCGCCGCGCCTTCCGCTTCGGCCGCCTCATGGGCCTGAAGGACCCCTTCCTGCACCGCGTCTGCCCCACCGTGGTGGACGTGATGGGCGTGCAGTACCCCGAAGTGGTCGAAGGCATGGACTTCATGACCCGCGTGGTGCGCGAAGAGGAAGAGCGCTTCTCCGACACCCTGGACAAGGGCCTGGACATCCTGGAGCAGGAGATGGCCGCCGCGCGCGCGGCCAACAGCTCCGTGATCTCCGGCGAGGCCGCCTTCAAGCTCTACGACACCTACGGCTTCCCCCTGGACATCATCACCGACGTGGCGGGCAAGCAGGGCTTCTCCGTGGACGAGGAAGGCTACAAGGCCTGCATGGGCGAGCAGAAGGCCAGGGCCAAGAAGGCCTGGAAGGGCTCGGGCGAGACCGACCTGGCCGGGCAGTTCAAGAAGCTTCTTGAAACGGGCTTGAAGTCGCGCTTCACGGGCTACGAGGCCCTTTCGGGCGAATCGCGCGTGGTGGCCCTCCTGGGCGAGGACGGCCTGCCCCTGGAGCGGCTGGTGCAGGGCGAGGGCGGCTTCGCCGTGTTCGCGGCCTCCCCCTTCTACGGCGAGTCCGGCGGCCAGCTGGGCGACAAGGGCTCGGCCGAGACCATGACCGGCGCCGCCGACGTGCTGGACACCCTCAAGCCCAGCCCCGAACTGACCGTGCACAGGGTCTTCGTCAACGAAGGCGAGCTGCTGCTGGACCAGGAGGCCCGCCTGAACGTGGACGAGGAGTCCCGTCAGGCTACGGCGCGCAACCACACCGCCACGCACCTGCTGCACTCGGCGCTGCGCAAGGTGCTGGGCGACCACGTGAAGCAGGCAGGCTCCCTGGTGGGGCCGGAGCGCCTGCGCTTCGACTTCACGCACATTTCGGCCCTCAGCCCCGAGGAGATCGCCTCCGTGGAGGAGGAGGTCAACCGGGCCATCCTCACCGACATCGCGGTGGAAAAGGAAGTGATGGCCGTGGCCGACGCCCAGGCCAGGGGGGCCACGGCCCTCTTCGGCGAGAAGTACGGCGACGAGGTGCGCGTGGTGAGCGTGCCGGGCGTCTCCATGGAGCTCTGCGGAGGCACGCACCTGGCGGCCACGGGCCAGGCTGGCGGCTTCACGGTGGTCTCCGAGACGGGCGTGGCCGCGGGCGTGCGCCGCATCGAGGGAGCCACCGGCTGGAACCTGCTGGGGCAGCTCAAGGCCTCGCGCCGCGAGCTGGACGAGGCCGCCGAGATCCTGCGCGCCCGCCCGGGCGAGCTGGTGGAGAAGCTCCGGGCCATGCAGGCGCAACTCAAGCAGCTCTCCAAGGACAAGGAGCAGCTCCAGACGAAGCTGGCCTCGGGCCAGGGCAAGAGCCTCATGGACTCCGTGGAGGAGATCGGCGGGGTGAAGGTGCTCACGGCGCGCGTGGACGGCGGCACCGTGAAATCCCTGCGCGAGGCCATGGACGACATCCGCTCCAAGCTGCCCTCGGGCGTGGCCTGCCTGGCGGGCGCGGGCGAGGACGGCAAGGTGGCGCTCATCCTGGCCGTCAGCAAGGACCTGCACGACAAGTTCACGGCCCAGAGCCTGATCAAGGACGTGGCGTCCCTGGTGGGCGGCTCCGGCGGCGGCAGGCCCGACATGGCCCAGGCCGGCGGGACGGACCCGGCGGGCATCGACGCCGCCCTGGAGAAGGTGAAGGAGTTGGTGCGGGGGTAGCGCGGCTCTGACCGGCGTTCCCAAGTGGGACGCTGCATGGTACGTTCAAGGCCGGAGGGCGCAGCGCCCTCCGGCCTTTTATAATCCATCGCCCCGGGAGGTCCCCCATGTCCGCCGTTTCCCTCACCCCCAACCTCATGGTGGAGAACGTGCACCGCGCGGCCGCCTTCTGGTGCGGCCTTCTGGGCTTCACCTTCCGCATGGGCGTGGACAGCGCGCGCGGCTTCCACCAGGCCCTCGATCCCGGGGCCGATCTGGTCTACGCCCAGTTCGTCTCGGGCTCCTGCGAGGTGATGGTGCAGCGCCGCGACAGCCTGGGCGGCGAGCTGCCCCTGCTGGCCGGACGCCCCACGGGCGGAGCCTTCACCCTCTATCTCCAGGTGGACGACCTGGAAGCCCTCCACGCCCGCCTCAAGGACGCCGTGACCACCGTGAAAGGCCCCGAGACCGCCTTCTACGGCATGCGCGAGTGGTACGTGACCGACCCCGACGGCACGGTGGTCTGCCTGGCCCAGCCTGCCGGGGCCTAGGCCGGACTCGCCTCCGGGGTCGCGGTTGCACGCGCCCGTCGATTTGGGTAACGGGTTGCGCATGCCGGACATGCTCGTGCCCCCTCGCACGGTGCATGCGCTCCCTGGGGGTGGGCATTGCCGAGCGCCGGGTTTTCCGTCCCGAGCGTATGGAGCGCCCCTGCCCGGAATCCTCGATCCGGCCGGTTCTGCCTCAAAGGAGCTTTCCGGTGCGCCTTCCGATGCTGCTGCTTGTGTTCCTGCTCGCTCTTCCAGCCCTGGCCCTGGGACAGTTCAGAGACCCGGACGACGACCCCGATCCGGACCCCGCTCAACAAACAGGACAACGTCAGCCTGCCGAACCCTCCCTGCCGCTTCCCACGCCCGCCAAGCCCACCGTGGCGGGCTGCACGGTGACCAGCTTTCTATTCTACGAAGGCCCTGAAACCGGGCCTGCACAGGGCATGCGCGTCTACGCCACATCCTTCCCCGCCGCCCGCGCCCGGTTCATCTATTTCGAGCTGGTACTCACCGACAGCAGCCCCGCCACCCAGGCCAAGCGGCTCGACATCCTGGCCGTCTGCGCCAGGAGCAACGGCAGGGAGGTCTTCAGGGTGCAGCGGCAGTTCAGGCACGAATCCGGTTGGTCCTCCTCGACCCACTCCTTCGGCTGGGGCAACGAGACCCCGGGCGTCTGGACGCCCGGAGACTACACCCTCAAACTCTATTATGAGGGCCGGGAAATCGCCGCAGGCAGCTTCAGAATCACCTAGCCTTGTCCCGCAACCTTGAGGAGAGCGCCTTGAACCGATTGCATACTGCCGCGGCCATCGCAGCCTTTCTGATGCTCTTTCCCGGGCTTGCTCTGGGACAGTTGAATCCTCCGGCCGAAGAACCCGACCCGGCCCCGCGGCAGCAGACCAGGCAGCGCCCCCCCGACCAGGCCCGTCGCCCGCAGCCCGCGCCCGCGAAGCCGCCCGTCCAGAAACCCTCACCCCCAAAGCCCGCGGAACGTCCCACCGTGGACGGCGGCAGCGTTGTCTCCGTGAAATTCTTTGAAGGCGGGCAAAGCGGCCCAGCCCTCGCTCAGCGCAGCTACAGGGACGCCTTCAGCAGAAACAACACGCGCTTCATCCACTACGAAGTGACCATGGAGTTCCCCCTGAACGCCACCCGCACCAGGACCATAGAGCTCCAGTGCGTGTGCGTTGCCTCCGACGGAAGAGAAATTTTCAGGCTTACGCTCCCCTGCAAAGTCGAACAGGGCTATGAAGTCGGAATATACTCTCTGGGATGGGGCAGGGAGAAAACCGGCGGCTGGGAGCCAGGGTCTTACACCGTCAAATTTTACTTCAGCGACCGCGAAGTGGCCTCCGGCAGCTTCAGGGTCTATTAGCAGCAAACACAAACCACCCGGACGCCATCATGCCGCAAAAATCTTCCCGCCTCGCACTCGCGGCCGCCCTGCTTCTCCTGCCCGCACTGGCTCTGGGGCAGTTGCGAGCCCCGGACGAAGACGACCAGACACCCCCGGGAGCCAGCGTCGCCGGGGGCAAGGTCGCCAGCCTCCTCGTCTTTGAAGGACCGGCCGAGAACCTGCCCAAGGACCAGCGAATCTACCGGCAGTCCTTCGATGCGGCGCGCACCCGCTTCATCTTTTATGAACTGGACCTGAAATACCCCGCCGCGCTGCCCCGCGACGGCCGTTTCGACATCCAGGCCGTATGCGTGCGCGGCAACGGGGAGGAAGTCTTCCGCATCAGCCAGGCGTGCCGCCAGGACGCTGGTTGGACATCCTCCCACCACTCCTCGGGCTGGGGCAGGCCATCAACCGGCGGCTGGAAGCCGGGCGCTTACACCCTCAAAATCCTCCATGAGGGCCGGGAGGTGGCGGTCGGCTCCTTCCGGATCGACTGAGCCGCCACCAGGCGATGAGAGGCCCAACAATGCTTCACCCGATGAAATCCTTCGCGCTGCCCCTGGCCCTGTTGCTCCTGCCAGCCCTGGCGTTGGCGCAGTTAAGAACCCCCGACGACGACCCCGCGCCCGCCCCTGCACAGTCTGAAAAGAGGCCCCCGGCCCAGGCCGCTCAGCCCAAACCGACGCCCAAACCGACGCCGAAGCCGGCCCCGGCCCCGGCCCCGGCACAGACGCAGACGCAGGCCCCTCCCCCCCCTCCGCCGCCCGCAGCCACCGTGGCAGGAGGGACCGTGACGGGCCTGCTCCTCTATGAGGGCGGAAAATCCAACGTGTCCAAGGAACAGCGCTCCTACTCGGACTCCTTTAACGCGTCCCGTACGCGTTACATCAACTACGAACTCAGCATCAGGTTTCCCCAACCTCTGCCCCAGCCGAAAACGTTCGAGATTCTTACAGTGTTCACGGCGGGCAACGGCTCGGTGGTCTGCCGGATCCAACATCCCGTCCGGGCGGAAACGGGCTGGAAAGACATGTACTGCGCCAAAGGCTGGGGCAATGACAACGGCGGAGCCTGGAAACCCGGCAACTACACCGCCACGGTCTACAGCGAGGGGCGGGAGGTGGCCTCGCGCAACTTCAGGGTCTACTAGTCGGCAGGAAGCGGAACATCCACAAACAGTTGCACCCTGACGGCGATTTGGATATCGAAACCGGTACGTCTGGTGTGCTCCCGGAGTCGTTATCCTCCACCTGACGAACTCTCGGCAGGGTTGCCATTCGAGTTACGCCTTGCCGCAAGGAGCCCAGCCGTGCCTCACGTTTCCGTCCGGGCCTTCCTCCCGGCCCTGATCGCCCTGCTGGCCTGCGCTTCCCTCGCGTGGGGCCAGGCAAAGCTCCCCGACGAGTTCCTGAAGCAGCCCGAACCGGCCGCCAAGCCCAAGCCAGCCAAGCCCAAGGCGGCCACGACAACACAGAATCAACCGGCAGTTCCCGTCATAAAATATTACAAGTATGGCCCTGAGGATATCAACCAGTTTATTGTCTTCAAATCGGAGCTGGCGGGAAAGAGCCAGAACAACGGCACTTGTTATGAAGTCGAGTTCGACTCCAACAACAGGCCGAAAGCATGGTCGCGCTTTATCCGGAGCGAGCTGATGTACCGCTGGGAGCGTACCTACGACGAGAGAGGCCTCATTACACAAGAGATGAAATACTCGCCTTTAACAGGCCTTGGAACGCCCATTCGAGTTCAAAAATACACCTGGGATGGAAATAAGCTCACCCAGATTGATGTATACGACTCTCAGGGGGGCAAAACAGGTTACGTTATCATTACTAGTTCTGGAAATGAAACTACCCATACATGGTACAATGCATCAGGCGCGCGGAATCAATGGTATATCTACAAAGACAACGCACAACATATTCCAACAGAAATAATATGGAACGTATCAGACGTTAAGCGCTACGAACAAACCATCGATCAAGAGACGGGACTCCTCATGCGTTCCAAAGGATTCATCGATGGCAAGTTTAACTTTACACAGGTCTTTACATACAACGCTGAAGGTATTCGGACAGAGATCCATTCTTCTGATGTGGACGGAAGGCATTACTCATCATCATCACACGATAAATACGGCAATCGCACCACTGAAGACTACAATTTCAAGAACGGTACGACACGTCAATATACACACGAATATGATTCGCGTGGCAACGTCACAAAATCTACCATCACAGCAAACGGCAAACTTGCCTGCACGCTTCGATACAATCGAAAAAGCAATGGCGCAGTTACAGGTACAGACCTCTACGACACCAAAGGGGAGCTGATCGCCACCTACCCCGGGGTATTCGTGAAATACATCGGCCCGGACGGCAAGGACACCGAGGGCCGTGCGGGCAACATCCACAAGAAGTTCAAACTCTGGTAAGTTGGCACAGCCACACCGGCCACAGCTTCATCCCCCCGGAGCATCCATGCGACGTTTCACGCCAAGCCTCCTCCTCGCCGTCGCCCTGGCCGGGGCGCTCCTGCTTGGGGTCTCCCATGCCCTCGCGGCCACCAAGTCCGCCCTGGTGATCGGCAATGCCGATTACGAGCAGAACAAGCTCGACAACCCCGCCAACGACGCCCGCGACATGGCCAACGCCCTGCGCCAACTGGGCTTCGAGGTCATCCACCTGGAGAACGCCGACAAGCGGGCCATGCTCGACGGCCTGGAACGCTTCGGCGCGTCCATGAGCAAGGAGCAGGGCAGCGTTGCCTTCTTCTACTACGCGGGGCACGGCGTGCAGGTGCGCGGCGTCAACTACCTGCTGCCCCTCAAGGAAATCTTCCGCTCCGCCGTGGACGCCGAGGCACTGGGCGTCAAGGCCGACCACGTGCTGGGCAAGATGGAGGAGGCGGGCTGCCCCATGAACATCGTGGTGCTGGACGCCTGCCGCGACAACCCCTTCGCGCGCAGCCTCTCGCGCGCCATAGGCGGCGCGGGCCTGGCCCAGATGGGTTCCGGCGGCGTGGGCGCCTACATCAGCTTCGCCACCTCCCCCGGCAAGACCGCTGAGGACGGCGACTCCCGCAACGGCCTCTACACCAAGCACCTCCTGGAGGCCCTGCGCCAGCCCGGGCTGACCATCGAACAGGTCTTCAAGCGCACGCGCGAGGGTGTGATCGCCGAGAGCCAGGGCGGACAGGTGCCCTGGGACCACTCCTCCCTGCGCGGCGACTTCTACTTCATCCCGGCCAAGGCGGCCCCCGCCGCCCCAGGACAGCCCGCCGCGACGCTGCCCGACAACGAGACCCTCTTCTGGCAGACGGCCTTGGCCGCCAACAACCCCGCATACTACCGTAAGTACCTGGAGCAGTTTCCCACCGGCGCATTCGCCGCCCTGGCCAAGCTCAAACTTGAAGAGGCCGACAGCCGCCCCCTGTCCGCCAAGGATCTCAAACCAGGCATGAAAGGCTTCCTCCAGCCGGACATGCTGCGCGTGGACCTCAAGGGCGGACTCTGGATCAAGGGCGACGCGACGATCCAGCGTGAGCCCAAATCAGGACTCCTCGCCGTGGCTCAAGAGGAAGACGGACTCGTCGTGGACATCTCCTCCACCACCCACCGCTGGGAACGCTCCGGAGCCCCGACAGCGGGCTACGTCCCCGTGGCGCGCGTGCTCACGCCCCAGAAACCCCAGCCGGTGAAGGTCTCAACCATGACCTCGGGCCAGAAGGGCTGGCTGGAGCCCACGGGTATGATCGTGGACGCCTCCGGCGCGGTCTGGCTGCGCCCGGACCAGGAAGTCACGGACAAGCCCAAGGCCAAAAACTCCGTCCAGGTGGAACGCACCGCCACGGGCTACGTGGTCCATCTTTCCAACACCACGCATCGCTGGGAAAAGAAACAGGTGGCCGCAAGCGGCTCGCTGCCTGTCGAGAGGCTGGAGAAATGACGCGGCGCACGCTGGCCGTCCTGCTGGCGTTCTTGTTGGTTCTCGCCGCCGCCCAGGCGCGCGCCCAGGCGGGCGCTTCCGCGCCCCCGGCGGATCAAACCGCCCGCGCGGCCGTTTCGGCCCCGCGCGTGGTGGCCGTGGTGCCCTTCGAGTCCCTGCGCGACCGCGCCCCCTCCGCCACCGGCAGGATGGCCGCCGAATTCGTGACCACGGCCCTTGCCAGGCATCCGGGCCTGACCATGGTGGAACGCACCCGCGTGGAGCACGTGCTGGGCGAGATGGAGTTCGGCGCGAGCCAGGGGGCCACGGGCGGCACGGCGCAGAAGCTCGGGCAGATGGTGGGCGCGGACAGCGTGGTGGTGGGCGCGGTTTCCGAGTTCGAGACCGAATTGCGCCTGGATGTCCGGCTGGTGTCCGTGTCCGACGGGGCCATCCTGGCCACGGCCACGGCCCAGGCCCAGCGCGGCATGGAAAGCCTCTCGCGCGCGGCGGAGTCCGTGGCGGCCCAGCTGGCCCAGGCCGCGGCCTCGCGCCAGGCCCGGGCAAGGGCCAGCGAGGAGGACGCGCGCCGGGGGCTCAGCGTGGCGGTGCTCGGCTCGCGGCCGGGCGCCACGCCCCGCATGCTCGCGCCAGGTGACGCCCTGCGCGGCGGAGACCGCTACAAGCTCGTGCTCACGCCCTCACGCGACGGCCACGCCTACGTCTTCCAGGTGGACGCCCGCGACAACGTGTTCCAGCTTTTCCCCCTTTCCGGCGAGTCCGCAGGAACGAATCCCCTGCGGACGGGACAGCCCCGGGAGCTGCCCGGCCCCGGCAAGTCCTTCGTGCTCGACGAGGTGAAAGGCCCGGAGCGCATTCTGGTGTTCTTCGGCCCCGAGCCCGACCCGGACCTCGAAGCCCTCACGGGGTCCCTGCGGCAGGCCCTCCAGGACAGGGACAAGGCCGCCGCGCGCAAGGCGGGCGAAGGCCTGAAGCAGGCGGCGCGCACCCGGGGCGTCAAGGGAGTGGTGGAAGACGCCCAGGTGACCGCACGTTTCCAGGGCAGGGACGCCCCAGAGGGCGTCGGCGGAAACGTGTTCGTGTTCGGCTCCGAGAAAGGGGCCTACGAGTTCACCTTCCAGCACCGCTGACGGTCGCGACAGGGAGCATCATGCACTTACTGGCGTTCCTTTTCCTGTTCTGCTTCGCCGGGGTCCAGGCGGTCCAGGCCCAGCAGACCGTCTACCCCTCCTCCGAGGCGGAGATCGTGCGCAGCCTCAAGAAGACCCGGGGCCTGGCGGGCGTGGCCGCCGACGCCCCGGCCCCGCGCGTGGCGGCCCGCGTGCTCTTCGACACCGGCTCCGACCAGGTGCGGCCCGACTCCTTCGCCCTGCTGGACGAGTTCGGCAAGGCCCTCTCGGGGCAACTGGCGCGGCAACGCTTCGAACTCGTCGGGCACACCGACGACCGGGGCGGCGCGCAATACAACCTGGAGCTCTCCCAGCGCCGGGCCAACTCGGTGAAGGCTTGGCTCGTCTCGCGTCACGGCGTGGACCCGGACAGACTGGAGACGCGCGGCGCGGGGCTCGCCGATCCCGTGGCCGCCAACGACACCGAGGAAGGACGGGCCGCCAACCGCCGGGTGGAATTCAAACCCCTTCCCTGAACGGAGGATGTTTCGCCGTGCGCTTCACGCTTCCACTGCTCGCCCTGTTGTTGCTTGTGCCCTCGCTGGCCCTTGCCCAGGCCAGGATGCCCGACGAATACCTCGTGGCCCCCGCGCCCAAGCCGCCCAAGAAGAAACCCGTCGAGGAACAGGCCACGCCGCCGCCCGCCCCCCAGCCCACGCAGCAGCCGGTGCAGCCGACGCCCCAGCCCGCGCAGCAGGCGGCCCCCGCCGCCCCGGCCCCGTCGTTCCTGGCTGGCGGCACGGTGACCGGCCTGAAATTCTACGCGGCCGGTCCCAATGGCCAGGAGAAAAGCAAACGCGAATACAAAGAAGTCTTCAACTCCTCCAACACCAAGTACATTTATTACGACCTGGGCCTGGCGTTTCCGCAACCAATCGCCCAGTACAAGACCTTCGACATCCTTGCTGTCTGCACCAAGAGCAACGGCCGCGAAATCTACAGATTCACACAGAACAGCAAGGTGGAGGTCGGCTGGAAGACTTCCACCCACTCCATGGGCTGGGGCAGGGACCCAGGCGGCACTTGGGAATACGGCACGTACACGGTCAAGCTGTACAGCGAGGGGAAGGAAATCGCCTCCGGGAGCTTCCGTGTCTATTAGCACGCGCGCAGGGCTGGGGGCGGTGACTCGGCGCACAGGCCGCTCCAGCCCGCCGCTCTCGGGGCGGCTCCCAGGCGAGCGGTCTTGCCGTGCGCCCCACCTCCCCGTAGCGACCAGCACGCATTTGAAAGGCGAGCCATGCGCCGCCTGACGCAGGCCCTGGCGTTCCTGTTGCTCCTGGCCCCCTCGCTGGCCCTGGCCCAGGCCAGGATGCCCGACGAATACCTCGTCGATCCGGCGGCCCAGGCGCGCAAGCCGCGCCAACCGGCGAACGATGCGGGAAAGAACCCAGCGGCCAAACCCACGGGGAAGTCCGACCCGAACCAGCAGGCCATACTCAGACTCTACGCCGTGGAAGTCATGGCGGCACTCCAGCAGCAATGGCGCATCGTCGCCACCCCCACACAGTATTCCTGCGTGGTGGAGGTGGCGGTCAACGCTCAAGGAGAGGTCCGGTCATCGCGCCTCATCGAGACATCCGGCCAGAAGAACTTCGACGATTCCACCCTGAAGGCCGTCCAGAACACGCCGCAGCTCCCCGCTCCACCCAGCGGGAAGCCCACCACCCTCCGGCTTACCTTCAAGTCCCGCTGACCGCCCCTTGCCCCCGCCGCGCCCTCCGGTTATGCACGGGGCTCCCGAAATTCCCCAAGGAGCCCACGTCATGACCCTCTCGTCCACGCTCTACGCCAAGGCCCAGACCCTCATTCCCGGCGGGGTCAACTCGCCCATCCGCGCCTGCCGCGCCGTGGAATCCGAGCCCCTGTTCATCGCCAGGGCGCACGGTTCCAAAATCGTGGACGTGGACGGCCGGGAGTACGTGGACTACGTCATGAGCTGGGGCCCCATGCTCCTGGGCCACGCCCACCCCGTGGTGCACCAGGCCGCCAAGGACGCCCTGGACGCCGGATCGAGCTTCGGCGCGCCCTGCCCCGCCGAGGTGGACCTGGCCCAGGCTATCTGCGAACTCATGCCCGCCGTGGAGATGGTGCGCATGGTCAACTCCGGCACCGAGGCCACCATGAGCGCCCTGCGCCTGGCCAGGGGCTTCACCGGGCGCGATCTGGTGGTCAAGTTCGACGGCTGCTACCACGGCCACGCCGACCCCTTCCTGGCCGCTGCCGGCTCCGGCGTGGCGCTCATCCCCACGTCGTTCTCCCAGGGCGTGCCCAAGGCCTGCGTGGCCGACACCCTGGTGGTCCCCTACAACGACCTGGACGCCCTCAAGACCCTATTCGCCGAAAAAGGCAAGGACATCGCCGCCATCATCGTGGAGCCCGCCCCCGGCAACATGGGCCTGGTGCTCCCCAGGCCCGGCTTCCTGGAAGGCCTGCGCGCGTTGTGCGACCAGTACGGCAGCGTGCTCATCTTCGACGAGGTGATCACCGGCTTCCGCTGGAGCCTGGGCGGCGCGCAGGGACGCTACGGCGTGCGCCCGGACCTGACCACCCTGGGCAAGATCATCGGCGCGGGCTTCCCCGTGGGGGCCTACGGCGGCCGCCGCGACATCATGGAAAAGCTCTCCCCCTGCGGCCCCGTGTTCCAGGCCGGCACCCTCTCGGGCAACCCCGTGGCCATGGCCGCCGGGCTGGCCAACCTGCGCGAACTGGCCAAACAGGACTACGCCGCCCTGGAAGCCCGCACCGGGGCCTTTGCCGAGGAGCTGGCCGCCATCGTGCGCTCCAAGGGCGTGCCCGTGCAGCTCAACAAGGTGGCCTCGGCCTTCACCCTGTACTTCACCGAGACCCCGGTGACCGACATGGACTCGGCCCGCACCTCCGACGCCAAGGTCTACACCGCCATCTACAAGCAGATGCGCGAACAGGGCGTCTACCTGGCTTCTCTGGGCTACGAGTGCGCCTTCACCTCCTTCGCCCACACCGAGGAGGACCTGGCCAAGACCCTCGCCGCCGCCCGGGCGCTCAAGCTGTAATGCGGGAGAACGCCTCCGGCGGCCAGAGAGGGCGCCGCCCTCTCTGGCCTCTCCCGCCAAAGGGATTGAATCCCTTTGGAATCCCCAGCGAATCGCCCGACCTCTCCGGCAGCGCCCCATGACGCAGGAACATCCCGGACACCCCGTAAAGGGTCCAGGGAACACTGTTCCCGGGCGGGAGAGTGCGGAGAGGGCGGAGCCCTCTTTGCTCGCCGGAGGCTCCTCCCCCGACGCCACCCCGCCCCTGGCCGTCTGGGCGCTCACGCCCCAAGGCGTGCGCCTGGCGCGCGGGCTCGCCCGGGAGCTTCAGGGGGAAGTTTTCGCGCCCCGTCGCTTCGCGGCCCCCGGCGAGCAAGGCTTCGCCTCCCTGACCGAGGCCGTGGCCGCCGCGTTCCACGCCCGGCCCGGGCACCTCTTCGTGGCGGCCTGCGGCATCGTGGTGCGCGCCGTGGCCCCCCTGCTCCAGGGCAAGGCGAAGGACCCCGCCGTGGTGGTGCTGGACCAGGCCGGGCGCTTCGCCGTGAGCCTGCTCTCCGGCCATCTGGGCGGGGCCAACGACCTGGCCCGGCGCGCGGCCGCCTTCACCGGCGGCCAGGCCGTGATCACCACGGCCACCGACGTGGAGGGGCTGCCCTCCCTGGACCTGCTGGCCCGCGACTCCGGGCTGGCCATCGGCAATCTGGAGGCCGTGCGCGCCGTGAACGCCGGGCTTTTGGAGGGCAAAAGCGTGCAGCTTTTCGACCCCTCGGGCCTGCTGACGGTGCCCCCGGCCCACGCGGGACGCTTCGAGTGGGTGGCGGCCCAGCACCTCATGGACCCCGGGAGGCCCTGCGTGGCCGTCACCTGGAGCACGTCGCCCCTGCCGCCTGGCTGCCTGGCCCTGCGGCCCCGGGTGGTGGCGGCGGGCGTGGGCTGCCGCAGGGGCACGAGCGCGGCGGAGATTCTCGAAGCCATTGAGGCGGCCTGCGCCCTGCGCCGGGTGTCCCCCGCCAGCGTCGCGGTGTTGGCCTCCATCGAGGCCAAGCGCGACGAGGCGGGGCTCATCGAGGCGGCCCGGGCCTTGGGCGCGGAGCTGGCTTTTCTTCCGGCGGCGCGCCTGGCGGGCGTGGCCGTCCCCAATCCTTCGGCGCAAGCCTTCAAACATATGGGAGTGGAAAGCGTATGCGAGGCGGCCGCCCTTCTGACCAGCGGATCGGACAAACTCCTGCTTCCGAAATTCAAGACGCGCGCCGTGACGGTGGCCCTGGCCCTGGCCGTCTGAGCGTGGTGGGCCTCGGCCCCGGGGACGCCTCGCTCCTGGCCCCCCTGGCGCGGACGGCGCTCGAACGCGCCGCCGTGGTGGCGGGCTATTCCACCTACCTGGACCTCGTGCCCCCGGAGCTTCTGGCGGGCAAGGAGGTGGTGGCCACGGGCATGATGGGCGAGGTGGAGCGCTGCGCCCTGGCCGTGGAATCGGCTCTGGCGGGGCGCGACACGGCCGTGGTCTCGGGCGGGGATTCGGGGGTCTACGGCATGGCCGGGCTGGTGCTGGAGATGCTGGAAACGCGGCGTCTGCTTGATCGCGTGGACTTCGAGGTGGTCCCGGGCATCCCGGCCGTGATCGGGGCGGCGGCGCTCCTGGGCGCTCCGCTCACGCACGATTTCGCCTGCGTGAGCCTCTCGGACCTGCTCACGCCGTGGGAGGTCATCGAAAAGCGCCTGGAGGCTGCGGCCTCGGCGGATTTCGTGCTGGCGCTCTACAATCCCCGATCCAGGCGGCGTTCGGGCCTGCTGGAACGGGCGCTGGCCATCGTTGCCCGCCACCGCGCCCCGGAGACCCCCGTGGGTTTCGTGCGCCAGGCCTGGCGCGAGGGTCAGAACGTGCGCGTGGCCACGCTCGGCGAGGCCGATCCCGCCTGGGCGGACATGCTCACCATCGTGGTGGTGGGCAACGCAAGCACCCGGATGGCCGGGGAAAAAATGCTCACGCCACGCGGCTACGCGGGCAAGTACGGGTTGGAATAATTTCGTCAGCGCCTTGACACGGGGCCTTTTCTGCCCGTAAATGCTATGTGAATTTTTTCATTCAACTTTTTTTGGTGAGGAGGTGGATGGGAATGAAGAAACCGTTTTTCGTGATGGTGATGTGTGCTTTGATGGTCGGCGCTTTCTGCCTGCCCGCGCTGTGGGCCGTGGACGCGCCCAAGGACATGGAGCTCAAGGTGCCCGCCGGGGCCACCGCGACCAAGGCTCCCGTGAAGTTCAGCCATGCCGGCGCCGGCCACAAGGCCGCCGACTGCAAGGCTTGCCACCACAACTGGGACGGCAAGTCCGACAAGGGCTTCAAGTGCTCGGACAAGGGCTGCCACGACAACGTCGACCCGGCCGACAAGACCAGCGAGAAGAGCTTCTACATGGCTTTCCACAAGGGTGACTCCGCCAAGAGCTGCCTGGGCTGCCACAAGAAGGCCAAGGCCGAGGGCAAGAACGCCCCGATCGCCTGCAACGCCTGCCATCCCCAACAGCAGTAGCACGTCAGGGCGCGGGGGGAGATCTCCCGCGCCCTTTCTGCTCGGCGCGGAGAGTCCCATGGCCAAGTCTCCCGAAGAAGTCATCGAGCTGACCGACATCATCGAACACGGACCCGGCGCCCCCAGCAAGCCGGACGCCGGCGGCGTCGACCTGAGCTTCGAGAAGGAACTGGAAGACCTCTTCGCCGATCCCCAGCCGGGTTCCGCGCCCGGCGCGTCCGCCAAGGGCTCCGACCTGCCTGGCCTGGACGACCTGCACCTGCCCGGCGACGATACCGCGGCGACTGGCGACGACATCGACCTCGACGGCCTGGACGCGCTGCTGGCCGACGCCGACAAGGGCAGACAGGACGCCGACCTGCCGGAACTCACGGACGACTTTCTCTCTCCCGGGCCTGCCCCCCTGTCCGTTGCGGCCCCGCAGGCCGTTGCCCCCGACCCGTTCGTCGCGCCCCCCGGCGCGGCCCCCAGTGCGGCTGTCGACGCCCTCTCCCAGCGCCTCGACGCCCTGGAGGACAAGATTTCCGGCCTGGGCGAATCCCTGGCCGCCCAGTTCAAGACCCTCCTGGACGACGCCCTGGCCCAGTTCAAGGACCAGCTGCCCGAGCCCGTCCAGCCCGCGGACCCCGCCCCTCTGGTGGAGAGCCTGCGCGACGAGCTTTCCGCACGCCTGGACTCCCTCCAGGCCGACCTCCCGGCCTCCCTCGACGAGGCGGCCCTGACCGAGCGCCTCAAGGCCGACGTCCTGGCCGAAATGCCCCAGGCGGAGCCCGTTCCCGCCCTGGACGAAGAGGCCCTCATCGAGCGCGTCCGCGACGCCGTGGCGGCGCAGCTGCCTCCCGCGCCCGAACCCCTCGACGAAGAG
>NZ_BLTE01000026.1 GCF_013019105.1 Fundidesulfovibrio magnetotacticus | reverse complement strand
CGAAGAGGCCCTGGCGCAGCGCCTCAAGGCCGACGTCCTGGCCGAAATGCCCCAGGCCGAGCCCGTTCCCGCCCTGGACGAAGAGGCCCTCATCGAGCGTGTCCGCGACGCCGTGATGGCACAGATGCCCACCGCGCCCGAACCCCTCGACGAAGAGGCCCTGGCGCAGCGCCTCAAGGCCGACGTCCTGGCCGAGATGCCCCAGGCGGAGCCCGCTCCCGTCCTGGACGAAGAGGCCCTGGTCGAGCGCGTCCGCGACGCCGTGGCGGCACAGCTGCCTCCCGCGTCTGAACCCCTCGACGAAGAGGCTCTGGCCGCCCTTGTGGATGCCCGCATCGAGGCCTTCAAGGCCAGCCTCCCAGAGCCCCAGGCCGATCCGACGGCCCGCCTCGACGAGCTGGCCGCGCGTCTGGACGCAGTGTCCGCCCCGGCGGATACCGCGCCGCTCCAGGAGGCCTTGGACGCCATGGCCCAACGCCTCGCCGCGCTGGAATCCGCCCCCGCGCCGGACCAGTCCGCCCTGGTCTCCCGCGACGACCTGGACGCCCTGCGCCAGGAGCTGCTGGCCGAGATCCGCAAGACCGTCCCGGCTGCCGCCGCCAAGATCATCCGGGAGGAAATCCAGGCCCTGGTCCAGGAAATGGACTAGCGCCCGGCGGATCGCACAGCGCCGGGCGACCTGCCGCCCATGCCCCTCAACCCTCCCGACTCCCTGGGCATCTGCCTGGGGGCCACCTCCGTCAGCGCCGTACGGCTGCGCACCGGCAGGGCCGCGCAGGGACCGATTTTCACCGCAAGCGTGCCGCACGGCGGCGACCCGGCCGGCACCCTGCGTCGCCTGATCGAGGAACTTCCCGACTGGTGCGGGCTGCACGTGGCCGTAACGGGCCGAAGCCTGCGCACCCTCACCCGCCTGCCCTCCCTGAGCGAACCCGAAGCCGTGGAGCTGGCCGCCAGCCGCGTCCGGGGCGGCGACGACGGCCCCTGCACGGTGCTCAGCGCCGGGGGCGAGACCTTCATGGCCTATGCCCTGGACGCCTCCGGGCGCGTGCGCGACATCCAGTCCGGCAACAAATGCGCCTCGGGCACCGGCGAATTCCTGGCCCAGCAACTGGCGCGCATGGGCCTTGCGGTGGAAGACCTGCCCGGCCTGGACCCCCAGGCCCAGCCCTGGGCCGTGTCCGGGCGCTGCTCCGTGTTCTGCAAGTCCGACTGCACCCACGCCCTGAACAAGGGCGCGGACAAGTCCTCCGTGGTGGCCGGGCTGGGGCGTATGATGGCCCTCAGGTGCCTGGAGCTTCTTGAAGGGCTGCCGCCCGCTCCGGTGCTCCTCACGGGTGGCTGCGCCGCGAACCCCTTCCTCGTGCGCTTCCTGCGTCAGGAGCTGCCCGCGTTGACCGTCCCCCCAGAGGCCCCCTGGTTCGAGGCCCTGGGCGCCGCCCTCTGGGCCGAAAACCGCCGCCCCGCGCCGCCAGGCCACGGCGATCCGGTAACGGGCCGCGCCCGCAGCTTCGCCCGCCGCAAACCCCTGCGCGAGACCCTGGGCCTGGTGGACTTCAAGCACGCCCCCCGCGTCGAGGCTCGCCCCGGGGACGTGGCCGTGGCCGGGTTGGACGTGGGCTCCACCACAACCAAGGGCGTGGTGGTGCGCCTGCGCGACGGGGCGGTCCTGGCCGGGGAATACCTGCGCACCGGGGGCGACCCCGTGGGGGCCTCCCGCCGGGTCTATGCCGCGCTGGCCCGGACGCTGGAGGGCCGCGCGCGCATCCAGGGCCTGGGCGTAACGGGTTCGGGCCGCGCCATCGCGGCGCTCCACGCCGGGGCCACGGCGGCCATCAACGAGATCGTGGCCCACGCAGCCGCCGCCGTTCACTACGATCCCGACGTGGACACCATCTTCGAGATCGGCGGCCAGGACGCCAAATACACCCAGCTGGACAAGGGACGCCCCTGCGACGCGGCCATGAACGAGGCCTGCAGCGCGGGCACGGGCTCCTTCCTGGAGGAGGCGGCGTGGGAGTCTCTGCGCGTGCCCACGGCGGACATCGCCCCCATGGCCCTCGCGGCGGACGCCACGCCGGACTTCAACGACCAGTGTTCCGCCTTCATCGGCTCCGACATCAAGCGCGCCGCCCAGGAGGGCATGCCCCTGCCCGAGATCCTGGCCGGACTGGCCCATTCGGTGTGCCTCAACTACGTCACGCGCGTGAAGGGCAACCGCCCCGTGGGGCGGCGCATCTTCATGCAGGGCGGCGTCTGCTACAACCGGGCCGTGCCAGCGGCCATGGCCATGCTCACGGGGCGGCGCATCGTGGTGCCGCCGGAGCCCGGCCTCATGGGCGCGCTAGGCGTGGCCCTGGAGGTGGCCCGCAGACAGGACGAGGGCCTCCTGCCCCGGGGCGACTTCGACCTGGACGCCCTGGCCGGGCGCGAGGCCTCGCGCCGCGCGCCCTTCATCTGCCGGGGCGGACGCGGCGGACAGCAGGGCTGCGACAGGGGCTGCCGCATCGAGCGCATCGAAGTGGCCGGGCGCGTGCACCCCTTCGGGGGCATCTGCAACCGCTTCGAGAACCTGCGCCAGGGCCGCTCCGCCGACGCCCGGGAGCTGGACTTCGTGCAAGCCCGCCAGCGCCGCGTCTTCCGCGACCACCAGGCCCCCCTGCCCGGCCGCCCAACCGTGGGCATCTCCCGCTCCTACCTGACCAATACCTACTACCCCCTCTTCGCGGCCTTCTTTCGCGAACTGGGCCACGAGCCCCTGCTCGCGCGGCGCGCCGAACCGGAGGGAATCAAGCGCCGCCTCGCGGCCCTGTGCCACCCGGCGGAGCTGGCCCACGGCTTCCTGGCCGACCTCCTGACCCAGCGGCCGGACCACCTCTTTCTGCCCCACGTGCGCTCCGTGCCCGAGGCCGGAGGCCAGGCGGACTCCTGCACCTGCGTGCTCCTCCAGGGCGAGCCCTTCTACCTGCGCGGGGCCTTTCCCGAACTGGAGGCCTACGCCGGACGCCTGCACACGCCCACGCTGGACTTCCGGCAGGGTCTCCCCCACTGCGAGCGCCCCTTCACGGAGCTGGCCCGAGCCCTGGGCGCGGACGCGCGCGCCGCGCGCCGCGCCTTCCGGGCCGGGGTCGAGGCCCAGGCCGCCTGCCGCGCGGACCTGGACGCCCTGGGACGGGAGGCCATGGCTCGGCTGGACGCCCACACCGGCCTCACGGGCGTGGTCCTTTTCGGACGCGCCTACAACGCCTTCGCGGCCGAGGCCAACAAGGCCGTGCCCGAAAAGCTGGCCACTCGGGGGGCGCTGGTGATCCCCTGCGACATGCTCCCCATGGACCCGCACGCCCGGGACGACTTCACCATGTACTGGGGCCAGGGGCGCACCATCCTGGCCGCCGCGCGGGCCGCCCGTGCGCATCCCCGGCTCTTCGGGGCCTTTGTCACCAACTTCTCCTGCGGCCCGGACTCCTTCCTGCTGGGCTATTTCCGCGACGAGATGGGGCCGCGTCCCTCATTGGTGCTGGAGGTGGACAGCCACACCGCCGACGCGGGCATCGAGACGCGCCTGGAAGCCTTCCTGGACATCGCGCGCAGTCACCAACGCGCCCCGCGCGCCTCGCGCCCCCGGGCGGCGGCCGCGTGCGTCCCCGCCCGGGTGGAACCGCGCGGCCGGGAGCCGGGCGTGCGCGCCTCCTCCGGCGAATGGCTCCCCCTGCGCCACCCCCGCGTGACCCTGGCGCTGCCCAGCATGAACCCCGTGGCCTCCACGCTCAGCGCCCATGCCCTGCGCGGCCAGGGCATCCGCGCCCTGGCCCTGCCGCCCGCCGACGACGAGGCCCTCAAGCTGGGCCGGGGCAACTCCAGCTGCAAGGAATGCCTGCCCCTGCAGCTCACCGTGGGCACGCTCCTGGAGCACCTGGAGACGCGACCCGCCAACGAGGTGACGCTCTATTTCATGCCCGGCGCGCAGGGACCCTGCCGCTTCGGGCAGTACGAACGCTTCACCCGCAAGCTCATCGCCCGCAACGCCATCCCGGACGCCGCCGTGCTCTCGGCCACGGCCGACAACGGCTACCAGGGGCTGGGCGCGGCCGTGACCCTGGCCATCTGGCGCGGCGTCGCTGCCGGGGATTTCCTCGAAGAGGCCCGCTCCATGCTCCTGGCCGCCGCGTGCGACCCGGCCGACGCCTTGGCCGCCTGGGACATCGCCCGCGAGCGCATCGGCGAGGCCATGGCGCGCTCCTGGCGCGAGGCGCTGGACACCATGCGCCGCGAAGCGCTGGCCCTGGCGCGCCTTCCGCTGCGCGCGCCCGTGCGCGACGTGCCCGTGGTGCTGCTGGCAGGGGAGATCTTCGTGCGCCACGACCCCATCTCCCGCCAGGGACTCCTGGAGCGCCTCGCGGCCGATGGCATCGCCGTGCGCACGGCCCCGGTGAGCGAGTGGGTCTTCTACACCGACTGGCTCCAGAACCGGGGCATCACCCGGCCCAGCGGCATCGCGGGCAGGGTGCGCCAGTGGTTCAAGCGCCTGGCCTGGAGGCAGGCGCGCGCGGCGCTGGCCCCCTCGGGGCTCACGGGCCTCCACGCCTCCCCGGTCGAGGCCCTGGTGCGCGCCGCCGCGCCCTACGTGTCGCCCCTGCTCACTGGCGAGGCGGTGCTCACGGTGGGCGGGGCCTTCCAGGAGATCCTGGCCCCCTATTGCGGCGTGCTCGCCATGGGGCCTTTCGGCTGCATGCCCGCCCGGCTGGCCGAAGCCGCCCTGGTCCGACGCTTCGACACCGACGCCCTGGCCCGTCTGCACCCCGGGCGCGTGCGCCGCCTCCCCGCCCACGCGCGCGGCAAGCTGCCCCTGCTCTGCCTGGAGACCGACGGCAACCCCTTCCCGCAACTGGCCGAGGCCCGCCTGGAAGCCTTCTGCCTGCAGGCGTTGCGCCTGCACGAGGCCATGGCCGCCTCCCCTTCGGACCGCCCCTAGGGCTTGAACACCCGCCCGACATGTCGTAGAGAGTTCAGGATGGGGTTACCCGCCGACCGGCGGACGCCCCGGCGCGGCACAGCGTCACGTCCTGCACCCTTCACCGCGAGGAAGCCCATGAACAAACGCTTTCGCCTCTCCATCGCCCTCGGCGTCTGCATCCTGTCGCTCGCCTTCGCCCTCCCGGCCCTGGCCCAGTTCGGAGTGCTCCAGCAGGGCCTGGACGCCGTGACCAAGAAGGACAAGGCCCCCGCGCCCGCGCAGGGACAGGGCGGCAAGGGCTTTGCCGGAGGCGTCTCCAAGCCCCTGGCCCAGGCCACCACTTTCAAGAACACGGCGCGCAACCTGGAATTCACCATCCCGGCCGGGTGGGAGAAGGTCTCCGGCGAGCCCGAGTCCGACTCCGTAAGCTTCCAGAAGCCCGGCTCCACCATGGGCTTCACCCTGCACATGACCCAGATGCAGCCCAGTTTCCCGGCCAAGGCCTCCGTGGACGCGAGCCTGAAGTCCGCCAAGGAGGACATCAAGATCAAGAAGCTCCTGGAGGCCAAGCGCCGCGACGACGGCGACCCCAAAAAGAAGTGCGGCGTGATCGGCTGGGAGGTGGTGGAAGCGCCCCAGACCAACGGCATCCAGCGCATCATCTGGCAGTGCTACGACGGCCAGAACTTCTACATCAACCTGATGGCCTACAGCTCCAACGAGGAGTTCCAGGCCGCCCAGCCCACGCTGCGCCAGGTCATGGACTCCATAAAGTTCTGCAAATAACGCCCGATCAGTCCCGGAGCGGGGAGGCCGCCGCGCCTTCCCGTCCCGGGTCTCCCGCCGGTCCCGCGCGGAGTTCCGCCGCCTTGTGTTGATGCCTCCCGGCGATTGCGGTACCCACCGTTCGCCGGGCATTGCCGTGCAACGATGCGCCCCAACGCCAACCGTGGAGAAGTCCGTGTCCTGCCCCCTCGTCTCCGTCGTCGTGCCCACGTACAACCAGGCCCGCTACCTGGGCGCGTGCCTGGATTCCATCTGGTTCCAGGACTGGCCCAACATCGAACTGGTGGTGGTGGACGACTGCTCCACCGACGAGACGCGCCAGGTGATCGAGCGCTTCGCCGCCGACGTGGCGGACGAGACGGCCTCCTTCGCCTCCTACTACGACGAGGCCGCGGACGTGATCGAGCGCACTGTGCACCCGCGCTACCGCCGGGAGGGCCGCACGCTCACGGTGCTGCGCAACGAGACGAACCGAGGCTCCACGCCCACCTACAACCGGGGCTTCCGCGCCGCCGGAGGGGACTACTGCACCTACGTGGCCTCCGACGACCTCCTGCACCCCCAGATGGTGAGCACCCTGGCCCGGCCCCTGGACGCAGGAGAGGCGGATTTCGTCTATTCCGACATGTTCGTCTTCGACGACGCCATGCGCATCCTGCGCGAGTTCAAGGTGCCCGACTACAGCTTCGATCGCTGCTTCCGCGACTGGTACCTCTGCGGGGTCTCCAAGCTCTACCGCCGCTCCCTGCACGAGCGCTGCGGCTGGTACGACGAGACCTACCTGGCCAACGACCACGACCTCTACCTGCGCTTCGCCCTGGCCGGGGCGCGCTTCCTCCACGTGCCCCGGACGCTCTACTCCGTGCGCACCCACGACAACCGCGCGGTGAACGTGCACAGCTCGGCCAATTGGGCAAGGCTGCTGGAGGAGTCCAAACGCCTGGTGCGCTCCGCGCGCGCCGCCGCTACGCCCCGGTGAGCCGGAATGCGCCCGGCCGATGGGGTTGAAGCCGGGCGCCCGAGGCGGCACACGAAAGGGGCCGCATGGCCATGGCGCTTCGCCCTCCCAGGCCCTGACCTCACGGGCGCACTGTTCAGAGCGTCGACAAGTCGGCTCGTGGTTTCGCTGGCGGCGCCGGGTTCCCCCCAGGCCCGGATGGAGGGCCCGGGGGGGGGATCAGGGGCGGGATTGCCGCCCGCGAACCCGTCCCGGAATTTTGACGCCAAAAGAGAAGGCGCGCCCGTCTCCGGGTGCGCCTCAGCTGGATGACAAACCCCGAAACGGGGTTTGTGGGAGCCGCTTACGGGCGGCAAAGCCGCCCTGCTCCAGGCTGCGCTTCGCGCAGGGCTGCTGAAAAAGCCGCAAAGCCAACTTTTTCAGCAGCCTCAGGCGCGCCCGTCTCCGGGCGCGCCTTTTCGTGGTCGTTGCCGGGAGGAGCAGGCTACTGGCCGGCCAGCACGTCGGAGAGGGCCTGGGCGAAGCGGCGCAGCTCTTCCTGCTCGATCACCAGGGGCGGCAGGAGCCTGAGCACGGTGCCCTGGGTGAGGTTCAGGATGAAGCCGCGCTTCATGAGCTCTTCCCAGACCTTCTGGCCGTCGAAAGCGAGGTCGATGCCGATCATCAGGCCCAGGCCGCGCACTTCCTTCACCTTGCCCGGGTTCTGGGCGGCCACGTCCGCGAAGAGGGCCAGGGCGAAGTCGCCCATGCGGGCGGCGCGCTCGGCAATGCGCTCGCGGTGCATGATCTCCACGGTCTTGAGGGCGGCGGCGCAGACCAGGGGCGTTCCCCCGAAGGTGGTGGCGTGGCTGCCGGGCTCGAAGCCCCGGGCCACCTCCTCGGTGGCCAGCACCGCGCCCATGGGCAGGCCATTGGCCAGGGCCTTGGCCGCCGTGAACACGTCGGGCTCGAGCCCGTGGTGCTGGTGGGCCCACCAGCGGCCCGTGCGGCACATGCCGGTCTGGATTTCGTCCACCATGAAGAGCGCGCCCTGCTCGCGGCAGAGGGCCTGCACGCCCCGCAGGTAGGCCTCGGGGAAGAGCTTCACGCCGCCCTCGCCCTGCACCACCTCCAGGAGCACGGCGGCAGTGCGCGGGGTGAAGGCCGCGCGCAGGGCCTCCAGGTCGCCAGCGGGCACGGTGACGAAGCCCTCGGGCAGCGGCTGGAAGTGCTCCTTCACCTTGTCCTGACCCGTGGCCGTGAGGGTGGCCAGGGTGCGGCCGTGGAAGGAGCTGGTGAGGGTGATCACCTCGAAGCGGTCCTGCCCGCGCACGGTGCGCTGGTAGCGCCGGGCGAGCTTGATGGCCCCCTCGTTGGCCTCGGCCCCGGAGTTGCAGAAGAAGACGCGCCCCGGACCCCAGGTGCCCAGCAGGGCCTCGGCCAGCTCCACCTGGGGCGTCTGGAAGAAGAGGTTGGAGACGTGCACCAGCTCGCGGGCCTGGCGGGCCAGGGCGTCGGCGATCTCGGGGTGGGAGTGGCCCAGGTTGGCCACTGCGATGCCCGCCAGGAGGTCGAGGTATTCGCGGCCGTCCAGGTCGTGCAGGGTGCAGCCGCTGCCCTTGGCCAGGGCCAGGGGGTAGCGGCCGTAGGTGTTCATCACGGACGCCTGGGTCCGTTCTTTCAGGGCGTCGAATGCGTCGCTCATGGGAAGCCTCTCTCTCCGTTGCTGTTTTCGCAACGGTTTCGGTACATTCCGCAGCCTATACGGGAGTCCAGAGGGCGCAGCCCCTTGGCCGCCGGAGGCTTTCCCCCATCGGCTGGGGGGGGTCAGACGGAGCCGGTGTGGCCGAAGCCGCCGGCTCCTCGGCTCGTGTCGCCCAGCTCGTCTGCGGCCTGGATGGCCGCCTGCCGGTAGGGCATGACGAGAAGCTGGGCAATGCGCTCCCCTCGCGCGACGGTCTTGTGGGTTTCGGAGGTGTTGAGCAGCCAGACGACGATCTCCCCCCGGTAGTCGGGGTCGATGACGCCCACGCCCTGGGCCACGGTGAGGCCGTGCTTGGCCCCGAGGCCCGAGCGGGAATAGACGAACCCGGCCAGGCCCGGCTCGGCGATCTCGATGGCCAGGCCCGTGCCGAAGGCGTGGCGTCCCCCGGGGGGAATGTCCACGGCGGGCACGTCCATGGCGGCGCGCAGGTCGATGCCCGCGGAGCCCTGCGTGGCGGGCTCCAGGGGGAATTCCTCCCAGACGGGATGGAGAAACTTCACCCTCAGGGGGACGGGCTTGGGCTGGCAGGTCACGGCGGCTCCTAGGGAACGTTGTCGGAACACGGTTTCTAGCCTTTTTGCCGCCGGGACAAAAGAGAAAAATGGACCGCTCCGGCTCGTGGGATTCCTTGCCATTGTCGCCAAGGACTGGCATGTAGTTGGTGCTAAAACCTCAAAAAGGATCGCCCATGCAACCTTTGCAAGTCTACAGCGTCGTCCCGAAGCTGCCCCCGAAGCTCAAGGGCCTCTGGGAACTGGCCTACAACTGCTGGTTCGCCTGGAACACCGAGATCAGCGAACTCTTCGCCCAGGTGGACCAGAAGCTGTGGAGGGAGTGCGAAGGCAACCCCGTGGGCTTCCTGAACAGGCTGCCCCAGCGCACCCTGGAGGCCCTGGCGGCCGACCAGTTCTTCCTGGACCGCGTGGGCGAACTCCAGAGGAGCCTGAGCGCCTACCTGGCCAAGAAGACCATCTCCATCCCCTTCCCCGAGGGCGAGAACAAAGAGCCGGCCATCGCCTACTTCAGCTTCGAGTACGGGCTCTCCAAGGCCCTGCCCATCTACTCGGGCGGCCTGGGCATCCTGGCGGGCGACCACCTCAAGAGCGCCTCCGACCTCTGCGTGCCCCTGGTGGCCGTGGGCTTCGCCTACCAGCAGGGCTACTTCCGCCAGTACCTCTCCCCCGACGGCTGGCAGCAGGAGCGCTACCCCATCTACGACTTCGAGCAGATGCCCATGACCCCCGCCACCGGCGAGGACGGCAAGCGCCTGCTCGTCTCGGTGGACCTGAAGGGCGAGCGCGTCCAGGCCCAGATCTGGAAGGTGGCCGTGGGGCGTGTGAGCCTCTACCTGATGGACACCAACATCGCCGAGAACCCGCCCCACTTCAAGCAGATCACCACCCGGCTCTACGGCGGCAACCTGGAGATGCGCCTCTGGCAGGAGATCCTCCTGGGCATCGGCGGCATCAAGCTCCTGGACATCCTGGGCTTCAAGCCCAAGGTGATCCACATGAACGAGGGCCACTCTGCCTTCGCGGGCCTGGAGCGCATTCGCCGCTTCATGGAGGGCTCCGGGCTCACCTTCGAGGCCGCCGCCGAACTGGTGGCCTCCTCCAGCATCTTCACCACGCACACCCCGGTCCCGGCGGGCAACGACCGCTTCCCGCCCGACCTCATGCAGCCCTACTTCGAGGACTACGCCCGCAAGCTGGGCCTGGCCTGGAAGGTGTTCCTGGCCCTGGGCCGGGAAGACCCCCGCAACGACGCCGAACCCTTCTGCATGACCGTGCTGGCCCTGCGCCTCTCGCGCATCAGCAACGGCGTGTCCATCCTGCACGGCTTCGTCTCGCGCAACATGTGGAAACGCGTCTGGCCCCAGTACCCCGTGGAGGACGTGCCCATCGGCGCGGTGACCAACGGCGTCCACGCGCCCACCTGGGTGGCCCCGGACCTGGCCCAGCTCTTCGACCGCTATATGGGCTCCAACTGGCGCGAGGACCCGGACTGCACCCGCGTGTTCGACCAGGTGGAGGCCATCTCCGATGCCGAACTCTGGCGCACCCACGAGCGCCTGCGCGAGCGGCTCATCGACTTCGTGCGCCGCAAGCTGCACGACCAGCTCCTGGCGCGCGGGGCCAAGCGCAAGGAACTCCAGATGGCCGAGGAGGTGCTGGACCCCCAGGCCCTGACCATCGGCTTCGGCCGCCGCTTCGCCACCTACAAGCGCGCCACGCTGCTGCTTTCCGACCAGGAGCGGCTCATCAAGATCCTCTCCGAGTCGCCCAAGCCGGTGCAGTTCATCTTCGCGGGCAAGGCCCACCCCCACGACAACGAGGGCAAGAAGTACATCCAGCAGCTCGTGCAGATGTGCGGAACGCCCGAGTGCCGCTATTCCATGGTCTTCCTTGAAGACTACGACATGGAGGTGGCCTCCTACATGTACCAGGGCTGCGACGTGTGGCTCAACAACCCGCGCCGCCCCCTGGAGGCCTGCGGCACCTCGGGCATGAAGGCCATGATGAACGGCGTGCTGAACTTCTCCACCCTCGACGGCTGGTGGGCCGAGGCCTGGCGGTCGGACAACTCCCTGGGCTGGGCCATCGGCCAGGGCGAGGAATACGAAGACCAGCAGTACCAGGACTTCGTGGAGTCCCAGATGCTCTACAACGTGCTGGAGAACGAGATCATCCCCACCTTCTACGATCGCGGTCACGGCAACCTGCCGCGCGGCTGGATCAAGAAGATGAAGGAGTCCATCCGGGTTCTGGGGCCTTGGTTCTCCTCGCACCGCATGGTGGAGGACTACGCCAAGGTGGCCTACGGCCCGGCCATCGAGAACTACAACCGCCTGGTGAAGGACGACTTCGCCGCCGCCAAGGACCTGGCCCAGTGGCGCATGGAAATGATGACCAAGTGGTCCAGCCTGATGATCCGCGACGTGCGCGCGGCGCAGCCCCAGCAGATCTATGTGGGCGAGCCGATCCTCGTTTCGGCGGAGATCAGCCTCAACGGCATCCGGCCGCAGGACGTGCGCGTGGAGGTCTACTCGGGGCCGGTGGACTTCGAGGGCAAGTTCGTGCAGCGCGAAACCACCATCATGCAGCCGGGCGAACGCACCGACGACGGCTGGCAGCGCTTCACCGGCGAGGTGATGCCCATCGAGGCCGGGCGCTTCGGCTACACCGTGCGCATCCTGCCGCACCACCCGCTGCTCCTGGACAGCCACTCCCTGGGCCTCATCAAGTGGGCGGACCCGCAATAGCGCGGGAGACGAGAAGAAGGACGCAAACAGGACGGGGGCTTCGGCCCCCGTTTTTATTGTCTTCATGCATTCCGGGTAGGAGCGGCCCGGAGAGGCGTTGGCGCGCGCTGTGCTACAAGGGCGGCCGAAGGACGCCCCGGCGGACTCGTTCGCGGTCTCGCCCCGGCCTGAGTCCCTGCAGGCCGCGTGGGGCGGTGTCGCCGGGCTGTTCCTGTCTCTTTGTCCAGCGTTCCTTCACCTCTCTGCGCGTTGCCTGTCCAGTCCCGCCGACCCCACGACGCCTGCAGGCCCCGCGTCGTCCCGTCGGCCTGGTTCTGCTGGCGGGGGCTCAATCCGTTGCAGGCCAAAGAGAAACTTCCGTATATGTTGAATGGGTGCGTGCGACTGTTGTATCGGTTCATGAGAATCATGGTCAAACGCAAAAATGTGCGCTGAACTTGATTTTCATGTGCACAAGTTGTGATTGTCATTTTATAGATTTGATGTATGGCCAACTGGATGGAGTCGATCACATGGGCCTCAGGACGCGATGGTGTCCGCTGGACAGTGCTCCCGGGGGCGAGGGGGTGATGCGGTTGCGGGGAGGCATGGCGCGAAGTGTCGACGCCGGAGGATGGTTTTCGAGAGACTGCATACCGGAGGAGATTGCCATGGAGAGAAGGCGTAAAGGGTTCCTTGCAACGCTTTCGGCGGTAGCTATCCTTCTGCTGGGTATCGGGGTGTATTCGATTGCCGACGAGTATGATGAGCACGGGCGGCATGAGCGAAGGGAGGGCGGAAAGAGGCCGGACAGGGATGCGCATGGCGGCAGAAGCCATGCGCAGACGGCCGTTAACGCCACCTATGCCGACGCGTGCGGCCGGTGTCACTGGGCCTATGTTCCGGTGCTGTTGCCTGCAAAGTCATGGACAAATATCATGGCTGCGCTCGGGAGTCATTTCGGTAACGACGTGACGCTCTCTCCACAGCAATGGAACGACGTTTCCGGGTACCTGGCTTCGAACAGTTCGGACAATGCCGGGGCGAAAATCGGGCGAAAGATCACCAAGAGCCTTGGCGGGGCCTCCCCCGAGAGAATAACAGACGTCCCGTACATACAGCACAAGCACCGGAAGATTGACCAGGCGGCCTTGGCGAAGGGGAGTGTCGGTTCACTCTCGAATTGCATAGCCTGTCATCCGGGGGCGTCGAACGCCGTATTTGACGACGACGACGTGAAGATCCCTGCCCGGTAGGCGTCTTCGCGGGCAGGATGCCGCGCGGCAACGGTATCGCTGAGCTCCTCCCGTGCGCTGCTCCCCAGGTTTTGGGTGCGCGCCGCAGGATGAATGAGAGCGTCTGCCCCCGTGGAGAGGTGTCCGGTCTGGCAGGCGCGGTCCTTTGGGCACGCCGGGCGGTCCGTTCGGGCCCTTCGTCTCGAACGGCATGCGGGGGGCTGGCCGGGTTCGTCAGGCGTCACACCCGTTGCGTTTCCGTCGGGCATGAACCCGCAGGGGGCGGAGGGCTGTCCGTGGCTTGGTGATGACTGTGTCGTGGAATTCGAACGCGGAGTGCTTGAATGATTGATTCGGGCCGGTTGCAGCAGCGTGCGATCAGGATCTCTTTCGTCGCCGGGCTGGTGATATTGGTTTTTAAGTTTACGGCATACTCTGTCACGAACTCTGCGGCGCTCCTGTCCGACGCCATGGAGTCGATCATCAACGTGATTGCGAGTTCATTCGCCATGTGGAGCATCCATCTGGCAAAAAGCCCCCCTGACGCCAACCACCCTTATGGGCACGGCAAAGTCGAGTATTTTTCCGCGTTGTTCGAAGGGGTTTTGATCATCGTGGCCGCAGGGTGCGTCTTGTACGCCTCGGTCCCCAGGGTGTTGGCCCCGCAGGAGTTGACCCGCCTGGACTACGGGCTTCTCGTGTCTGTGCTTGCTTCGGCTATGAACTTGGCCCTGGGGTTGTACCTGATGCGGCAGGGGCGGCGTACGCGTTCGATCACCCTTGTGGCCGACGGGAAGCATGTCCTTGCAGACGTGTATACGACAGCCGGCGTTCTGGTCGGTCTCGGGGGCGTGTTGCTTACGGGCTGGCTTTGGTTGGATGGATTCATCGCATGCGTCGTGGCGGTCAACATCCTGTGGACTGGGTACGGGCTGGTCAGGGAAGCCGTCAAAGGTCTCATGAACGAGACCGACGAAGACCTTGTCAGGGAGATCTGCGAGTTGTTGAACGAGGCGCGGATTCCCGAGTGGATCTCCATCCACAAACTTCGTGCCTGGAAGGCCGGGCGATTCATACATGTCGATTTTCACCTCGTCCTGCCGATGCAGTTGTCGCTTGAAGAGGCTCGCAGGATAGTGGGGGATGTCGAGTCGCTGTTCGAGAAGCGATTCGACGGCATAGCCGAGATCATGGTCCGGGCGGATGTGTGTACAGACGAGCAGTTGTGCCGCGTGTGTACGTATGACAAGTGCAAGAACCACATTCGTGGGGCCCGGCCCGAGCGATGGACCGAGAGGAGCCTCTGTGCTGGAGGGCGTTAAGCGCCGCGCTTGCTCGCCTCAGGCTTTTCGATCCCCGGCTCAGCCGTTCTGGCGATTCGCCAAGTGATGCAAGGCACACGGCATCAGCCCCGGCGGTGGCGCCATGCGCGCTCCAAGAAGATCAGGGGGGTGCCCCGCAGACTACCTCAACGTCCACGGGCGACCTCCCGGCATTCTCTGCCAATCGACGGTTTGGCGGCCGCTCTTGGCGCGGTGATGGCCGCGCGATGCGGGGCATGCCCCCCCAACAAAAAAGCGCGGGAGCCTTCGCCCCCGCGCCGTCTTGTTCTCCTTTCCCTCCAGATCTAGCTGATGGAGCCCACCAGCTTGCGGAACCCTTCAAGCTGCGGCACGAAGCGCTCCTCCGGCACCATCAGCAGGGCCACCACCATCTGGTCGCCCTTGGGCATCACGGCCACCGCGATGTTCAGGTAGTGCGGCACCGACACCATCTTGGAGTTGCCCTGCCCCGTGTCCGCGCCGGAGGTGGTCTGGGGCTCGTTGCTCTCCACCTTGCGCCGCTCCACCCGGATGTACTTGTACACCTGGATGGGGCGCTGGCCGCCCTGGGCCTCCACCGTCTCCACGCCCAGGCCCTGCACCAGGGAGCTCTGCTGGAAGTGCTTCTCCAGCATGGCCTGGAGCACCGCCGGATCGCCCTTGCAGGCCTGCGCTGGCACCATGATCAGGCGTCCGTCCACGTCCGGGCCGTTGATGGCCACGCCGCTGAACGCCGTGCCCAGCACCGAGCCGGGCATGGTCAGCGTCACCAGCGGCCCCGCGGCCTGGGTGGCCAGGCTCATGGCCAGGGCCGAGGACTGCCCGCCGCCGCCCAGCGCCTGGGCCTGCCCCTGCGCGCCCAGCGTGGGGAACGCCGCCGTGGTCCACCCCGTGGGCACCAGGCAGGAAACCGCGCCCAGGCTCGTCATGGTGCAGGCCACGCCCTCGGCCACGGGCGCTTCGTCCTTCTTGCCCTTCTTGGCCGGGGGAGCTGGCTTCTCAGCCGCCGCGCGGGCGATGGCCTTCTCGCGCTTGGCCTTCTCGGCCTCGAACGCCGCCATGGCGGGAAGCTTGTGTTTCTCGTCGATCTCCCTGATGGCCTGCTGCACCATGCGCTGCACCGAGGTGGAAAGCTGGCCGCCGCCCGCCTCGTGCGTGTCGAAGCCCATGAAGCCCTTGATCTCGCGGTAGACCGTGGTCTTGTCCTGGAACTGGCCCTCGTGCGCCGTCACGCCGGACACGGCGTCGATCACCCGGTAGCGCAGGCTGATGGCCCATTCGCGCTGCTCCTCGGCCGAGCTGATGGAGCCGAGCGTCGCTTCGCCGATCTTCGCGCCCAGCTGGCCGAAGATCATCCCGCCCATCAACGAGCCGGCCAGCCCGGCCATGGCCTTGTCGGTGTACTTGAAGCCCGTGGAGCGCGGGGTCACCTCGATCACGTCGAACACCACCACCCAGTGCGGCGGGGTGAACTTGAATTTCTTGAATTTGCCGATCACCGCGCCTTCGCCCAGATTCGCGGCGATGGCCACCTCCTGGAGCATGGCCGGGTTCTCCACCCGGTCCAGCACCTTGAAGTTGCACTTGCCCATCTCCACTTCGGCGAAATCACGCAGGCCCTGCGCGTTCACCTTGCCCAGGAACTCGTAACTCCATGCGCTCACCTGCCCCGGCAGCACGAGCACGGTAGGCCCGGGCTGGGCCGCGTTGACGTACTCCACGGGCTTGTAGAGGTTGTCCTCGGCCATCAGGTGAGCCTTCTTCGATGTCCCCATACACCCGCACAACCCGAACAACACCACGCACAACGCCAGACGCAACGACAAACGCATGCGACCCTCCAGGTAGGAAATCATTATACAGGACAGCCAGCATACATGGCGTGCCCCTCGGTTTCCAGGTAGGAAAACAGGAATCGAATGCGCGGACTACAGAGAAAGCTGGAATGATTAGGAAGATTCCGTAGCCAAAGCCTCGAACACGCCCTCGATGTCCAACAGTGTTATCCGCCCCCGACCCACCTTGATGAGCCCGCGCTGCTCGAAGCCCGCCAGCGTCTCGCTCACCGTCTGCTGGCAGGAGCCCGTCATGGAGGCCATCTGGCCCTGCGTCAGGCGCACCGGCACCTGGGCCGGACCGCCCCTGGCCTGCGCGATCTCGTCGTGCGAGAGGCACACCAGCAGCTTGAGAAGCCGCGTGGCCACGCCGCACGTCATCAGGTTCTCCAACTGGCCCGTCAGGTACCGGATGCGACGCCCCAGCACCTCGATCACCCGCAGGCCCATGGACGGATGGCCAAGCATCAGCCCCAGGAAGTCGTCGCGCCCGATCTCCAGGATCACCCCGTCCGACAGGGCCTGGGCCGAACACTTGCGGGACTCGCCGCCCACCACCTCGGCCAGCCCGAACATCTCGCCCGGCGAACGGATGAAGAACGTCGGCTCCTTCCCGTGCAGCGAAATCCGGAAGATCTTCACCGCCCCCTCGTCCAGATAGAAACAGCGGGTGCAACGATCGTTCTCGAAAAAAACCACGTCGTTCTTCTTCACCAGCCGCCGCGTCGCCAACGCCCGAAAGGCCTCGAACTCGCGCTCAAGGCCGTCGAAAAAGCCGCCCTTGGCCAGGTGCCACTCCACATTAGCGTCCATGCCCGCCATGGGCTCACAATAATGACGGCCCCTGCCGCGTCAAGCGCCCAGGCGCCTATCGCCCGGCGCGCATCGAGGCCGGGAATCGGTCCGGGCAGGCTGCCGCACGGACATGCCCGCCCGCGTCGGCAGCCAGCGCCCGGCCGGACCCGCGCACTACAGGCCCGGCCGGGCAGGCCCGCAGCCTCAGCCCTTGCGCTCCAGACGATTGCGGTAGCGGTACATCACCGTCTTTCCGTGGATGTCCGTGCACTTCCAGGTGATGCTGTCCTTGCCCATGATGGGCCTGAGCGTCGCCTTGTGGTAGCCTAGCTGGTAGGGCATCTTCGTCTCGATGGCCCCGCGCGGACACATCTTCACGCAGGACATGCAGTCCCAGCAATCGCGCGCCGCGTGGCAGTGCGACTTGCCGTCCGCGCCCACGTACATCAGGTCCCCCGGGCAGGCCTCCTCGCAGAACGACTCTTCCCGGCCCTCGCAGCCGTTGCACTTTTTGGGATCGACAATAGGCGGCATGGCGGCCTCCTCTCGGTTGATGGTGTTTGACCCGTTGCGCGTCGTTGTCGTCGCCTCGCGCGGCGGCCGGGGCACGGGGCGGAGCCCCGTCGGGGGTGCGGGGCAGCGCCCCGCTGGCCCACGGATCGCCGCCTCACTCTTCTTCAACGCGACGCCCAGCTTGTCCTCAGTGCGCCGCCTGTTCGCCGGAGCACGTAGACGACCCGCGCTCAGGGTTTGTAGCGGTCTCCCGGCACGATCTGTTCGTAGGGCCGGGTGAACGTCTCGATCTCCCCGGTTTCCAGGTTCCTGCGGCTTTCCACGTGGCAGTCGTAGGCCGGGTCGGTGTCGGGGTAGTCTGCGCGGGTCTGCCAGCCTTGCCAGCGGGTTTCCTTGCGGAATTTCAGGTGATGGCAGAGCACCTCGGCCACGTCGAGGCGGTCGATCACTTCGTGGACGCTCATGAGGTCGTGGAGGTCCCTGGCCTTGAGGAAGCGGGTCTGGTCCTTGAGGACGTCCAGGTGTTTGAGGGCGTAGTCCAGGCGTTCCTCGTTGGTGCGGTAGAACTGGCTGGTTCCTCCCGCGTATTCGTCCATGAGGCGCTGGAGCCGTTCTTCCATTTCGAGGGCGGCCACGCCGTCGAAGTCTTGGCCGCGCAGCAGCGGTGCGAAGACGCGGGCTTTTTCGGCCTCGATCTGTGCGGGATCGGGGTCCGGGAGTTCGAGGTTTTGGATGTACTGGACGGCCCCGCGCAGGGCGATCTTGCCTTCGGCGGCGCAGCCTCCCACGAACTTGTTGGGGTTGCCGCCGGCGGTTTCGCCCGCGGCGAAGAGGCCGGGGACGGTGGTCATGCGGTCGAGGTCCACCCAGAAGCCGGACTGGGTGTGCCCCCCCACGATGTAGGGGTCGGAGCCGTAGATTTCGATGGGTTCCTTGGTGGGGTCCTGTCCCCTGCTGGCCAGGAAGAGGACGAAGCTGGGGCGTTCGTTGAGGTAGTCGGTCATCATCTGGCTGGCGAGTTCGGGGTCCATGTCGCGGGTGTCGCAGTAGGTGGGGCCGCGTCCGGCGAGCCATTCCTCCATGGGGGCGTTGGCGCGGATGTAGCGCGGGGCCTTGTCCGCGCCCAGGTGGGCGTAGCGTTCGCGCATGATGCGTTCGCCCTTGGCGTTGATGATGGGGGCTTTGTAACCCACGGAGATGGTGTCCACGGGGCCGCAGAAGTCCTTGGTGCGGGTGGCCACCCAGCGCTGCTCCATGGAGGTCATTTCAGCGCCCTGGCGGATGCCCACGGCGTAGCCGGTGCCAACGCAGTAGGGGCACATCCAGATCTGGTGGTGGGAGTCGGTGGCGTCGGCGGTGTAGGACTTGTAGAGCCCGGCCGCGCCGCCGGTGGCGTTGATGGTGGCCTTGGCGTTGAAGACGTAGAACTTGCCGTCGCGCACGCCGAAGCCCAGCGCGCCAACGCAGCGGCCCTCGTGCATGAGGAGTTGCGTGCAGGCCACGCGGTTGTACACCTGCGCCCCGGCCTCGATGGCCTTCTCGGCCATGATGGGCTTGAGTTGCTCGCCGTGGATGGAGATGTCCCAGGCGCCCCGGTAGCGGATGTTGCCCTTGTCGTCGCGCAGGATGGGCAGCCCCCAGCGTTCGAGGTCGTCCACGGCTTCGTTGAGTTCGCGGGCGTTGGAGAGCGCCAGGTCCTCGCGCAGAGGGCCTCCGCCCACCTGGGAGCGGCACCAGCGCACGAGGTCTTCGGGGGTCTTGCCTTCGGGGATGTAGGTGTTGATGGCGTCCATGCCCGCCGAGCACGCGCCGGAGCGCATGATCTGGGCCTTTTCCATGATGACCACCTTGAGGGAGGGGTCGATCTTGGCGGCTTCCACGGCGGAGAAGCATCCGGCGTTGCCGCCGCCGATGATGAGGATGTCGCAGTCGACGCGCACGGTTTCCACGGCGTCGAGGTTCACGGGATTCTGGGCCATGCGTGGCATGGGGACCTCCTTAGAAGGGCCAGGGGGCGTTGGGGTTCCAGACGGGCAGGCCCCAGAGGGCGTACCAGGGGGCCATGACCAGGATGCCGAAGACCACCGCCAGCAGGGAGCACACCCAGCCCGCCCGGGCGTAGTCGGCGGTGGAGAAGGTGTTGGTGCCGTAAGCGATGACGGCGGCGGTGATCTGCGTGGGCAAGAGGAAGGCGAAGGTGTCCACGTTGCAGATGAGCAGGGTGAAGGCCACGGGGTGCAGGCCCACCTTGGGGGCCATGGCGAACATGATGGGCGCGAGCATGGCCACGGCGGCCACGTTGGAGAGCATGCCCAGGCGCAGCACCTGGGTGCCCAGCATCATCACCAGGAGGGTCTGCCACCAGTTCATGCCCGCGACCAGGGCGTGGATGTGGTCGGCCATCCAGGCGGCCAGGCCGGACTTGGCCATGGCGTCTGTCATGGTGATGGCCCCGCCCAGCAGGAGGAAGGTGCCCCAGGTGGTGCGGTCCTGCACGGCCTTCCACTTGAAGGGGAACAGGCCGGGGATGAAGAGGATCATGATGCCCACCAGGCCCACGATGCCCAGCTGATAGGTGTGGAGCACCACGGGCGAGCCCTTGCCGGTCATGAAGAGCAGGCCCACGACGGCGAAGACCGCCAGCATGGCCTTCTCGGGGCCGGACATGGGCCCCAGCTCCCGGTGCTGGCGGCTGATTTCCTGGTGGCCGCCGGGGATGGAGACGCCCGCCGTCTTGAAGTGCACGCGCACCCACCACTGGATGAGGGCGAACAGGATGAGATAGGGCGCGTGGAGCACCATCCAGTTGAAATAGCCGAGGTTGCGCAGGCCGCTCTTCTCGAAGAGGCCGGTCATGATCAGGTTGGGCATGTGCCCGGTGAGGATGAACAGGCCCGAGATCATGGAGGCGTAGACCATGGCCTGGATGACGATGGCCTTCTTGGCCTCGCGCTCGGCGTGGGAGTCGCCCAGGAGGGCGGTGACGCCCTGGACCACGGGCATCACGGTGGCGGCGCGGGCGTTGGCCGCCGGGATCAGGAAGGCCAGCACGACGTTCACCCAGAACATGCCCCAGATGATGCGCCCCACGCTGGAGGCCTTGAGCTTGTCCAGGATGGCCAGGGCGATGCGCTTGTCCATGCGCAGGAGTTGGATGATGGCCCCGGCGAAGAAGGCGAAGAGGCAAAGCCAGACCTCGTGGGTGGTGAAGCCGGAGAAGGCCTGGCCCATGGGCGGGTTGCCGTTGTTCCAGGGGATGGCCCTGGTGAGGATGAGCAGCGTGGGGATGGAGATGCCCGCGATGCCCACGGGCATGGCCTCCGTGACCCACATGACGCACGCCCACACGAGCACCGCCAGCACGCTCATGCCCTCGGGCTTGAGCCCCGAGGGCAGCGGGAGCACCTTGAGGATGAGGAAGAAGAGCGCCCAGGCCGCCGCGTAGCCGATCCACGTGGCCTTGGGGCTCTGGCCGCAGAGTGTGAGGTTCTCGGACACGTAGGTTCCGAGCCCTCCCTTGCATGTGTTGACTGACTGGGCCGTCCCGTTGGCCATGGGCCACCTCCTTGAATACGCCGCGCGGTGCGCCGCTCGATGGTGGGCGTGTAGCCCGGGGCGGACAAGCAGACTATCGCGGGGGCGATAGATGGGAAAAACAGCGGAGAAATGGCGCGGGGGCTTGTGGTCCCGGCGGGTTGTCCCCTAGAGGACGTTCCCAGGAGAACCGCCATGCTCGAATACCTGCGCCGCCGCAGCCGCACCGTGGGCCGCGCGCCCGGCTCGCCCCTCTACGTGGGCGAGGAGCGCCACGAGCCCGTCACCGTGGAGATGATCACCTACGACTCCGAGGGCGCGCGCGTGGACCGCCCTGAACGCCTCCAGGAGTGCGCCTGCTTCGACGAGGGGCCGCAGGTGCGCTGGGTGAACGTGGACGGCCTGCACGACATGGAGGTGGTGAACCGCGCGGCCGAGGTGTTCCGGCTCCACTCGCTGGTGGTGGAGGACATCGTGCACACGGGGCAGCGCCCCAAGATGGAGGAGCTGGGCGACGGCACGGTCTTCGTGGTGCTCAAGATGCTCACCTGGGACGAGAAGGCGCGCGCCGTGAAGGACGAGCAGGTGAGCTTCATCCTGGGCAGGCACTTCCTGCTCACCTTCCAGGAACGCCCGGGCGGCGACGCCTTCGACGAGGTGCGCCGCCGCCTGCTCTCCAAGAAGGGGCGCATCCTCAACTACGGCGCGGACTATCTGATGTACGCCCTCCTGGACGCCGTGGTGGACCAGTACTTCCTGGTGCTGGAGCGCATGGGCGAGGACATCGAGGAGATCGAGGAGCAGCTCCTGCGTTCGGCCCTGCCCAGGCACCTGGAGCAGTTGAACGGCCTGCGCCGCCAGGCGCTCTTCTTGCGCAAGTTCATCTTCCCCCTGCGCGAGGTGGTGGCCCGCCTGGAGAAAGGCGGCACGGAACTGGTGAAGGACTCCACCGTCTTCTTCCTGCGCGACCTCTACGACCACACCATCCAGGTGATGGACACCGTGGAGACCTTCCGCGACCTGCTCTCGAGCATGGTGGAGCTCTACCTTTCCAAGATCGGGCTGCGCACCAACGAGATCATGAAGGTGCTGGCCATGTTTTCCACGCTTTTCATCCCGCTCACGTTCCTGGCCGGTCTCTACGGTATGAACTTCGAGTACATGCCCGAGCTGAAGTGGCGCT
Source organism: Fundidesulfovibrio magnetotacticus (assembly GCF_013019105.1). Lineage (NCBI taxonomy): Bacteria > Pseudomonadati > Thermodesulfobacteriota > Desulfovibrionia > Desulfovibrionales > Desulfovibrionaceae > Fundidesulfovibrio > Fundidesulfovibrio magnetotacticus. The sequence continues at coordinate 12,811 of NZ_BLTE01000026.1, read as the reverse complement.
ACGGCTACTTCGGGGTGCTGGGCGTGATGGGCGCGGTGGCGGTGGGGATGCTTTTCTACTTCCGGCGCAAGGGCTGGATCGGCCGCGGCAAGGGCTGAGCGGGCGCGTGGGCTGGTCGCCCGGCGGAGCGCACGGCCGCGACCTGTCCGGAGCGGCCGCCCCCCCCGCGCACAGGGACGCCCCTCCGGCCTGGGGCCGCTCAGGCCAGGAGTCCGGCCAGGCGTCCGGCCCAGAGGGCGCGGAAGGCCTCGCGCTCCACAAGCCCGCGCAGGTCGGCCGGGCTGTCGATGCCGTGGGCGGCCAGCGCCGAGCGCCAGGAGCCGGGCTGTTCCCCGGCCAGGTCCTTGTGGGCGTGGCGTCCGGCCACGGTGAGCAGCGGCGCGAGGGTGGCCCGGCGCACGCCGCGCGCGGCCAGGTCCGCCGCCATGGCCCGGATGTGCAGGGGATCGGCCGGATCGGCGGCCTCCAGCACGCCCAGGCGGGCCAACGGGGCCAGGGCCTGGAGCTCCCGGGCCAGCTCGCGGTAGAGTTGCTGGGCCTCCCCGGCTGCGCCGTGGCCCATGAGCACGGCGGCCTCGCCCGGCGGCAGGGCTTTCAACTCCCCGGCCAGGGCGCGGGCCACTTGGGGGGCGTCCTCCGGGCGGGCGAGCAGCGGTCCCGAAAGCCGCGCCGGAACGCCCTGGCCCCGCGCGAAGGCCTCCACGGCCAGGCGCGTGCGCTCGAACTCGTCCCCCGCCACCACGTGCAGGGAGAGCACGGCCAGTTCCACCGGCGCGCCCAGGCGTTCGAGCCCTTCCAGCACGCGGGGCAGCTCCCGTTCCTGTGCCCCGGCCGAGGCGGGGTGGTTGCCGGAACGCCGGAAAGCGGTATAGGCAAGGTGGATTGGCCTGTCCGGCGCGAGCGCCCGGACGTGGTCCGCGAAGCCGCCCAGGGCGGCGCGGGCCAGCGGGTGCGAGGAGCCGTGGGCGGCCACCACGAGGACTTTCAAGGGCGCGTGCATGGGAGGGGTAGCCCTAGCAGACTTCCCCCCAGGAGCCAATGCCCGGGAGCGGCGTATGGAAGAGCGTCAGATGCCGGTGCGGGGCATGCATTGCGCGGCCTGTTCGGCGCGCATCGAAAAGGTGGTCGGGGGTATGCCCGGCGTGGCGGAGGCCTCGGTGAACCTGGCCGGGGAGACCCTGCGGCTGCGCTTCGACCCGGCCGTGGTCACCCCGGAGGGCGTTGCGGAGCGCGTGAAGGCGCTGGGCTTCGAGCTGGTGCTGCCCAGGCCCGCCGAGTCTTCGCGGCTGGTGATCGGGGGCATGCACTGCGCCTCGTGCTCCTCGCGCATCGAGAAGGTGGTGGGGTCCATGGAGGGCGTGCGCGCCGTGCGCGTGAACCTGGCCTCCGGCACGGGCGAACTGGAGCTGGAGCCCGGCGGACCGGGCCTGGACGCGGTGATCCGGCGCATCGAGGGCCTGGGCTTCACGGCCTCGGAGGTCCAGGACGAGGACGAATCGCTCTTCGAGGAGCAGCAGCGCGAGGCCGCCCTGCGCCTGGAGGAGCAACGCCGCGCCCTGGGGCCGCAGCTTGCGCTGGGCGCGCTGGTGCTCGTGGTGGCCATGGGCCCCATGGTGGGGCTTGCGCTGCCCGCGTTCCTCTCCCCCGACGCCTCGCCGGGCGCTTACGCCCTGACGCAACTGGCGCTCACGGCCCCGCTGGTCTGGCTGGGCAGGCGCTTCTACACGGCGGGGATCCCGGCGTTGCTGCGCGGCGGGCCCACCATGGACTCGCTCATCGCCCTGGGCACGGGGGCGGCCCTGGCGGCCTCGCTGTGGAACACGGGGACGATCCTCTTCGCCCACGGCGGCGCGCACAAGGCCCACGAACTCTACTACGAGTCCGCCGCGGTGATCCTGGCCCTCGTCTCCCTGGGCAAGTACTTCGAGGCCCGCTCCAAGGCGCGCACCACCGAGGCCGTGAAGGCGCTTCTGAGCCTCGCGCCCGAGCAGGCCACGCGCCTGCGGGACGGCGGCCAGGAGCGCGTGGACGTGCGCGCCGTGCGACCGGGCGATCTCCTGCTGGTGCGCCCCGGAGAGCGCGTGCCCGTGGACGGCGTGGTGCTGGAGGGCGCGGGCGAGGTGGACGAATCCATGCTCACGGGCGAGAGCGAGCCCGTGGCCAAGAACCCGGGCGATCCGCTGGCCTCGGGAACGCTCAACGCCCTGGGCGCGCTGACCATGCGCGCCGAGCGCGTGGGGCGAGACACGGTTCTCGCGCGCATCGTGCGCCTGGTGCGCGAGGCGCAGGGCTCCAAGGCCCCGCTGGCCAGCCTGGCCGACCGCGTGAGCCTGCACTTCGTCCCGGCCGTGATGGCCCTGGCGACCCTGTCCGCCGCGGCCTGGCTGCTGGCGGGCGAGGGTGCGGGGTTCGCGCTGCGCATCTTCGTCTCGGTGATGGTCATCGCCTGTCCGTGCGCCATGGGTCTGGCCACGCCCACGTCCATCATGGTGGGCACCGGGCGCGGGGCCAGGCTCGGCGTGCTGGTGAAGAGCGGGCGCGCCCTGGAGGCGGCCGCCGGAGTGGACGCCGTGGTGCTGGACAAGACCGGGACCCTCACCCTGGGCAAGCCCGCGCTCACCGACGTGGAGCCCGCGCCGGGCGTCGCGCGCGACCGGCTGCTTGCCGTGGCGGCGGCGGTGGAGAGCAGCTCCGCCCATCCGCTGGGCGAGGCGGTGGTCCACGCGGCCCAGGCGCGGGGGATCGTTTTGCCGCTGGCGGCGGCGGGCCGCGCCGTGCCGGGCAAGGGCGCGGCGGCCCAGGTGGCCGGGAAGCCGTGCCTTGTGGGCCGCGCCGGGTGGCTTGCCGAGGAGGGGGTGGAGCTTCCCCCCGGGCTCCTGGAACTGGGCGAGGTATTCTCCTCCGAGGGCAAGACGCCCCTTTACGCGGCCGAGTCCGGCCGTGCGCTGGGGGTGCTGGCGGTGGCAGACGCCCTGCGCCCCGAGGCCCCGGAGGTGGTGCGCCGCCTCAAGGCCATGGGCGTGCGGGTGGTGATGCTCACGGGCGACACGCCGCGCACGGCCCACGCCGTGGCGGGCGAAGCTGGCGTGGACGAGGTGTTCGCGGGCGTGGGTCCGGAGGGCAAGGCGGCCAAGGTGAACGAGCTCAAGGCCCAGGGCCTCACGGTGGCCATGGTGGGCGACGGCATCAACGACGCCCCGGCCCTGGCGGCGGCGGACGTGGGGCTGGCCATGGGCTCGGGCATCGGGGTGGCCATCGAGACCGGCGACGTGGTGCTCCTGCGCGCGGACCTGCGCGGGGTGGTCACGGCCTTGGCGCTGGCGCGGGCCACGGTGCGCAACATCCGCCAGAACCTGTTCTGGGCCTTCGCCTACAACGTGCTGGGAATCCCGGTGGCGGCAGGCGTGCTGCACGCCTTCGGCGGCCCAACGCTCTCGCCCATGATCGCGGGGGCGGCCATGGCGGCCAGCTCGGTGTCGGTGGTCACCAACGCCCTGCGGCTGCGGTTCTTCAAGGGTTGAGGCCCGGCGGGCGCTTCCGCGCCGATTCCGGTCTGGCGTTTGCGCGCTAGAGCCAGACCGGCCCGTCCTGCGTGCGTCCGTCGCCTTGGGCGTCTCCGGTGTTCACGGTGGTGGCGGGCTCCACCAGGAGGATGCACACCTCCTCGGGGGCGTAGGGGCAGTGCTCCACGCCGCGCGGGATGGCCAGGGCCTGGCCGGGCTCGAGCCACGCGTCGCCGTCGCGGAACTTGATGCAGAGCCTGCCGGAGAGCACCAGGAACATCTCGTCCTCGGCCTCGTGGGCGTGCCAGACGAACTCGCCCCGGATGCGCGCGAGCTTCACGAAGGTGTCGTTGATCCTCGCGGCCACGCGGGGCGACCAGAGGGCCTCAATGGACGATGCGGCGGCGAGCAGGTCGATGGGCTTCATGGTGCTCCCTCAGTAATGGTATCTGCAGCCGAGGACGACGAGGGTTTCTTCCTCGTCGCGGTACAAGAGGCGGTGTTCCGCGTCGATGCGCCTGGACCACGATCCGCCCAGGTCGAAGCGCAGGGGCTCGGGCTTGCCGATCCCTTCAAAGGGGGAACGGCAGACGGCCAGGATGAGTTCGTTGAGCTTGCGCAGCATTGCCTTGTTGGTTCGTTGCCAGCAGAGGTAGTCTTCCCATGCGCCGGGCGTCCAGGCGATCAGGCGGATCATTCGTCGAGCAGGGTGTTGGGTTCGTGGGCGCCCCGGTCGGCGTCGGCGATACTCCGGCGCAACCGGGCCACGTTGGCGGGGCTGCGCAGGAGGTAGGCCGTCTCTTCGAGGGCGCTCCAGTCCTCCTGGCTGACCAGGACCACGTTGCGCCCCTTGCGGCGTGTGATCACCACGGGGTCGTGATCGTCGCAGACCCGATCCATGGTCTGCGCGAGATTCTCGCGGGCGCTGGTGTAGGTGATGGCGTCCATGCGGTGCTCCTTGCGTACAGACATGTTCGGCATCCTGTACATGTCGTCAGCGGGCCGTCTCCTCTCCTCAGCCCGCCCGTCCCAAAGCCTGCCTCGCCTCCTCGGTCTTGCCCTGGGCCTCCAGGGCGCGGGCCAGGTCCTTCCAGAACTGGCCCTGGTCCGGGCGCAGGGCCGCGCTCTGGCGGGCCAGGGCCTCGGCGATGGCCGGGTCCTCCCCGGCGTCCAGGTAGATGCGCGCCAGGAGGTTCAGCGAGAAGGCGTCCTTGGGGTCTTGCAGGAGGGCCTGCTGCAGGTGCTCGCGGGCCTCGTCCGCGCGGCCCTGGGCCTGGGCGAGGCGGGCCAGGTGGCGCGTCACCAGCCTGGGGCCTCCCGGCAGGGCCAGGGCCTTCTGGTAGTAGCCGCGCGCGTTGGCGGGCTTGCCCGCGTCTTCGGCCATGCGGCCCAGGCGCAGGAGGCTGTAGACGTCCTGGGGGTTGAGCTTCAGGCAGCGCTGGAAGGCCTTTCGCGCGGTCTTCTCCTCGCCCAGGCGCTGGCAGGCGTGGCCCAGGTTGTACAGGGCCATCTGGTTGCGCGGTTCCAGGGCCAGCACGCGCTCGAACTCCGCCCGGGCCTGGGCCATGCGCCCGAGCCTGCCCAGGCAGATGCCCAGCGAGTTGCGCGCCAGCACGTTGCCCTCGTCGGCCAGGAGCGCCAGCCGGTACTCCTCCACCGCGCCGTAGAGATCGCCCAGGGTGAACAGGCGGTCGGCGCTGATGGTCAGGGAGATGGAATCGAAGAGCGCCAGCCTCGGCCCGTCCTGGATCAACTGGGCGTGGTCCAGGGCCTTGCGGCAGTTCTCCAGCACGTCGGCCTTGCCGTAGCTCAGGAAGGGATGCCCGGCCAGGCCCATGGAGAGCGCCAGGCCCAGGCGCTCCCGGGCCAGCTCCGCCAGGGCCTGGAAGCGTTCCCGGAGCGCCGCCGGAGCCTGCCCGGGCACGTAGAGGATCAGGCTGCCGGTGGAGAAGCGCCCGCCCAGGAGCTCCTGCCCGAAGTGGTCGCGACACAGGGCCGCCAGCTCCTGGATGCTGGCCTCGGCCCGCGAGCCGCCGGACGCGCCCCGGTCCTGGCCGGGGTCGGGCAGGCGCACCAGGGCCAGGGTGAAGGCCTGCTCGCCCTCGCGGGCCTGGGTGAAGCGCCGGATGAAGTCGCGGTGGCCCAGGAGCCCGCTGGCCATGTCGCGCCGGGGGGGCTCGGCGGGGTCCTCCCGGCCGGGGAAGGAGTCCTCGGGGTCCTGGGCCAGGAGCAGGCGGTCGCCGGGCTCCAGGGTCCAGGAGGCGTCGGTGAGGTGCAGCACCTCGGCGTAGGACACGTCCTCCTGGGCCTCCATGAGGATGATTTCGCCCTTGACCATGGCCGGATAGCGCCCCAGCACGCGGTGGCCGCCGTCGCGGGCCAATTGGCGCGCGCCCTCGAAGCGCGGCGACCACACCAGGAAGCGCATGCCCTCCTTGGCGTCGGCGGCGCGTCCCAGGCTCACGGCCAGACGTCCCAGGGGCAGGCGCTCCAGTATCTGGCCGCCCTCGCGCAGGAGCTTGCCGAAGCTCATCACCTGGTCGCGCCCCAGGTCCTTGGCGGCGGAGAGGGTCTTGCGGGCCTTCTGCACCAGCACGCGGGCGGCCTCCCCGGCGGGGGCGGCCAGCTGTCCGCCGTGCAGGTCGCGCGGGTAGAGGGCGAAGCCGGCGCTCAGGGTCAGGCGGATGCGTTCTCCGGTGACGGCGTAGTCGAACACCTCCTCGGCGGCCGCCGCGCGCACGGACTCTGCCAGGTCCAGGCAGCGCGCGGCCGAGGCCCCGGGCAGGAGCACGGCGAAGAGGTCTTCCTCCAGGCGGGCCAGGGCCGCTCCCTCGGGGGCCTTGGCCGCCAGGAGCGCCCCCAGGCGGGCCAGGGTGGTCTCGCCGTAGAGGTGCCCGTAGTTCTGGTTCACCCAGGAAAAGTAGTCCACGTCGAAGAGCACCAGGCCGAAGCCGCCGCGCGCTTCGGCCGGGGCCTCCTGCCAGCTGGCCTGGCCGGGAAGGATGCTTGCCTGCACCAGCCCGATCTCGCGCTCCAGGGCGTCCAGCAGGCACTGGCGGTTGCCCAGGCCCGTGACGGGGTCGGTGTCCAGGGCCTTGGCCAGGGCCAGGTTCTCCAGGCAGAGCCGGGCGGCCTGGGCCAGCAGCGGCAGGGTCCTGGCCTGGAGGCCGCGCACGCCCTTGGCCATGAACACGCCCAGGGGCGCGCCTCCCTGTGAGAGGGGCAAAAGCAGCTTCTGCTCGCCCTTGAGCCATGCCGGCTCTGTGTCCTGGCCAGCGCCCGGGGGCGGGAAGTAGAGGCTGGAGGACTTGAACGCCACGAAGTCGCGCAGGGCGTCGCGCAGGACGTGCTCGGAGGCGACGAGGTCGTGGCGGGTGAGGCTGGCGCGTCGGGGTGCTGTGGGGCTTGGCGTCATGGCCGGACTCTAGCCCGGCGGCAAGGCCTCGGCAAGGGGCGCGCTTGCCCGGCGGGGCCGCATGGGCTATGCGCCGGTGGAACGTCATTCCCGTCTGGAGGAGCGCATGCAGGTCGAGATGTATTCCCTTGGACCCCTGGAGACCAACAGCTACCTTGCCGTGGAAGGGGCCTCGGCCGTGGCCGTGGACGTGGGGGGCGATCCCGCGCCCATGCTGCGCCACCTGGAGCGCTGCGGAGCGACGCTCACGCACATCCTGCTCACCCACCTGCACTTCGACCACGCCTACGGGGTGAAGGCCCTGGCTGAGGCCACCGGGGCCACGGTGCACGCCGGGGCGGCGGACCGCGTGCTTCTGGACTCCGAACTGGGCCAGGGCGGCTTCATGGGCCTGCCCAGGCTCAATCCCTACGCCTTCCAGGACCTGGCCGAGGGCGAGACGGAGCTCCTGGGCCAGCCCTGCCGCGTGCTGGCCACCCCTGGGCACTCCCCGGGCAGCCTGACCTATCACTTCCCCAAGGCCGGGGTCGCCTTCACCGGCGACGTGCTCTTCTACCGCTCCATCGGCCGCACGGACTTCCCCGGCGGCAGCCTGGACACGCTCCTGGAGGCGGTGCGCTCGAAGCTCTTCACCCTGCCGGGCGAGACGGTGCTCTATCCCGGCCACGGACCAGAGACCACCGTGACCCAGGAGAAGCTGCACAACCCCTACTTCAGCGACTTCGCCCGCTGACGCCCCGATGCATCCCGCGCCCGGCCGTCCCCTGATCCTGGCGTGCAGCCCCCGCGCGGGCGGCAACACCGACCAGGCCGCGCGGCTCCTGGCCCGGGGCCTGGCCGACGCCGGGGCCGACCCCGAGATCCTCGCCCTGCGCGACTTGGACCTCCTGCCCTGCCTGGGGTGCCAGGCCTGCGCCCGCTCGCCGGGGCACCGCTGCGTGCTGGAGCGCCGGGACCGGACCGAGGAGGCGTTCGCGCGCATCCTGGCCGCGCCCCTGGTGCTGGCGGCCTCGCCCATCTACTTCTACCACCTCCCGGGGCGCTTCAAAGGCTTCATCGACCGCGCGCAGCGCTTCTACGCCCTGCGCGAGGCGCACGACCCGGCCCTGGCCGCGCTGCCGCCGGGACGCGCCCTGGCCTGCCTGGTGGCCGGGCGTACGCGGGGCGAGCGGCTCTTCGAGGGGGCGCTGCTCACGCTCAAGTACTTCTTCCTGCCCCTGGGCAAGACCCTGGGCGAGCCGCTGTGCCTCAAGGGACTGGACGGGCCGGGCGACCTGGAGGCTGACGGCGCGGCGCACGAGCTTTTGCGCGCCTACGCGGCCCGGGCCTGGGAGGCGTCCAGGACGTGATCCTCCGGCTGCGTGAGGCCCTGCGCGCCCTGGCCGGGACGCGCTGCCAGGTGTGCGGGGCCGTGACCGGCGGCCCCTGGCTGTGCGGGGAGTGCGCCGGGGAGCTTCGCCCGCGTCTGGGGGGCTTCTGCACCGGCTGCGCGGCGCTCACGGAGATGGACGCCCAGACGCCGGGGCTGTGCGGGAAATGCCGGACGCGCCCGCGTCCGTGGAGCACGGCGGGTTTTTACGGGGCATACCGGGGCGTGCTGCGCGATCTGGTGCTGGGGCTCAAGTTCGGAGGGCGTCTGGCCGGGCTGCATCTGGCCGGGGAGCTTCTGCTGCACGCCCACGCCCTGCACGCCGCGCGGCCGGGCGGCCTGGACCCGGCCCCCGAGGTGGTGGCCGCCGTGCCGGTGCACCGCTGGCGTCTGGCGCGACGAGGCTACAACCAGAGCCTGGAGCTGGCCCGGCGCGTGGCCGCGGGCCTGGGCGCACCGATGGACCCGGAGGCGCTGCGCAAGACGCGCGCCACCCGTCCCCAGAGCAAGCTCAAGGCCCGGGAGCGCCTGGAGAACCTGGGCGGAGCCTTCGAGGCCAGGCCCGAGTCCGTCCGGGGGCGTCGCGTGCTCCTGGTGGACGACGTGATGACCACGGGCGCAACCCTGGAGGCCTGCTGCCGAGCGCTGGCCGCCGCCGGGGCCGCCCGGGCGGACGTGCTGGTGCTGGCCAGGGACTGACGCCCCGGTCGGCTGCGATCCCTTCAGGCCCCGCGATCCGATGCCGGGCCATCCGGCGCGCCTGTCCGGCGTGCGGATGCCCTCCTGCCCTTGCGGAATCAATCACCACTGCAGGACAGCCCCGGTCGCCTGGTTCGTGAGGAGGCGTCGGTCTCCCCCCCCCGCCGTTGGCTCCTTGGCTGGCCGTCACATTCGCGAGGAGGCGTCCCCAGGGCGGTCTGCGCGACTGTCCAGGTCGCGCGCACCGGCCGGAAGAGGCCTCCGCCGCTGGCAGATCGCGCGGCGGGGCGCGTTCAAGGACGCGCCCGCGCTCACCGCGCGGGCGAAGCCGCTACCACTGGCGCAGGCTGTCGTCGGAGCCGACCTGATTCCAGAGGTCGTACTCCGATCCGTCGAAGAGGCCGTCGCGGTTGGCGTCGTAGCGGTTGAACTGCTCCTCGGCCTTGTCCTGGGCGGAGCTTTTGAAAAGGTTCTTGAACTCCTGGAGGGAGATCTTGCCGTCCTTGTTGGCGTCGGCGGCGTCGAAGGAAGGCTTTTTCGCGGGGGCGCAGGCCACGAGGGCCAGCAGGCAGAGGATGGCGAGGGCGCGCATGGAAGCTCCTGGATGTCTGGGGTGTACGCGGCCCTGGCGGGCCGCCGCAGTCCGATAGTGGCATCGACGGCGCGTTTGATCAACCCGCGCAGGCCGGAAAAGCGGGCAGGAACCGGAGAAAGGAATTTTCAACTTTTTACCCACATAGCGCTATGTGGGCTGAAATAAAAATCTACCTGCATAGAATTCGGGGGACCCTGGGCACTGAGAAGGCCCGGCCGCTCCGCCGGTCAAGGGCATGGAGGCAACCTGGCGCTTCTGTGCGTTGTACGAGCGAGGGGCCGGACGGCCGGAGGGGGAGCATCCGTGGGATGCCGACTCTCCATGTGCCCGCAACCCCAGCAGCAGGAGATGAAAATGGGACTCTTGAATCAACACGGAGAGGCACAGTTGGGAAGGCTCGGGCGAAAAGTCGGAGGGTTAGCCGGTTACATAGGCGCGTTCAGTTGGGTCAAGGACGCTTTGAGCAGACCGCAGGATACCCCGCCCAAGGGATTCGAGTTCGTGACCACTGCCGATCAGGCGGAGATGCGACCGAGAACCCATGAAGAAATCAAGGAAGGGACAGGAGCGGCTGCTGCGGCAACTGCCGCTGCAACGTTGGCAGGGACGAAGAACCTGGCCGGGGCTTTGGGTATGGGAGAGGGTGCTGCGTTGGCCGCTGAAACCTATCTGGAGAACACACAGACTCCTGCCAACCATTATCTCACGGAGGACGATCTCGATCGAATCAGGGGGGATGCTCCGTCTCTGCCTTAAGTAGATGCCGGGCGCTCACCAGAGCGCCCGGTCATCGAACGCAAGAGATTGAGGCAAATTTAATGTATGCGCCTAAATAAAGGAACGATATGGCAAAATAATATGCTATGCCAGTGAGAAGGCGTTTGATCTGCATTATTTACCCCATTCGCAGTATAGCTTGATCAGGTACGCAATGTTGAACGAGGCAAGTGCTGTCCATCCAATTGTTTTCGAAATGGTCTTCCCGAGGCGTGTTTGCTCATCGTTGAGTTCGAGATATTCCCAGCGCATCAGATTTTTCCTAGTAATTCCAGGGATTTATATGCAAGCGTGAAGCCAATGGCGAATTTGAGGAGTTCGAGAATCAGTGGCTTGGCGAATGTCTTGAGATTCATGGGACTCCTGCTTGTTGGAATACCGCATCTTGTAGACGCCGGACAAGCCTGTCCATGACTGACCTGCTGTCATCTCGGTTGTCAGGCTTACTCCGAACGCCCGTCAGGGCCAGCTGAAAAAATTTCGTCTCTCGCCCAACTTTTTACCCACATAGCGCTATGTGGGCTGAAATAAAAATCTACCTGCATAGAATTCGGGGGACCTTGGCAATCACGCCAGGGAACAAACCACCTCAGAGGAGGAGCCCCGAATGCCTTACCCCACTCCCACAGGAGCCGCCTCGGCCCTGAACCCGGCGGACCAGCAGGCCCTGAAGCGCCTGCGGTACGAGCGGGCCCTGGATGTCTCGGTCGGCATCAGCCCGGAAGAGTCGCAGTTCCCCGAAGCCTACGCGCAACAGCCCCAGGCCGGTTTCGACCCCATGGGCCAGCAGATGCGGTTCCAGCAGGGCCAGGCCGCTCCCGGACAGTTCCAGCCCGCTCAACAGGCTCAGCCCGGTCCCCGGTCCATGCCCGGCTCCGGAGCCGTCCCGCCCTTCCAGGACATCCTGCGCGCGGTGATCGCCCAGCCCGGCATGGCCCATCATCTGGAAGGCATCGACCTGGACGGCGACGGCATCCCCGACGTGCCGCCCCCGCCCATGGACCCCATGGCCCGCATGCAGTGGCAGGCCATGGTCCAGAACCGCCAGCTGGCCCTGCAGGCCGCCATGGCGCGCCGCGCCAAACGCAAGGACGTCAACAACAACGTCCTGCTGAGCGTGCTTCAGTCGGCGGACCCGCTGTTCGGCGAGATTTACACCAGGCTTTCCGGTTACGTCAACAGTCTGCCTGTAAAGGTGAGGCGTCCTTACATGGAGGCCGTTGAACGTACTCCCGGTGCGTTCCTCGAACTGTATGGCCATCTCCGTGAGGGCCTTCTGAGCGAGCTTGGCGTCAACCGTGAAATGCCCACCCCCATGCCCCAGCCCGGCGGCGCGGACCCGCGCGCGAGAATCCGCCAGGCCGTGGCCGGGCGCATGAGCCCCCCCGATCTCGCCCGCGCGGGCGTCCTGGACGACGACCGCCCCGCCCGGGCCAGAGACGCCGCCGAGTTGGCGGCCCTCAAGTCCCGCGTGAAGGCCGGTCAGGCCCGCGAAGGCGATCTGCTGCGCTACCTGGAACTCTCCGGAGTCTAGGCGCGCCTGCGACCCTCAACATGTAACACGCGTAAGGAGGAACTTCCGCGATGGCCGATTCCCTCACGTCCTACTATTCCAATTCCGGCGCCGGCGTGCGCGAGATGAAGGACACCATCTTCGAGGATCTGGAGAACATGATCCAGACCATCACGCCGCACAAGACCCCGTTCGTTTCCTCGCTCAAGCCCCTCAAGGCCCGCAACGTGCTGCACGAGTGGCTGGAGGACGAACTGAAGTCCCCCACCGGGACCAACAAGGCCATCGAAGGCTCCGACGCCGTGGCCACGGACCGCATCGTGCCCAAGCGCATGTCCAACTACTGCCAGATCCTGGAGGATTCCTTCAAGATTTCCGGCACGCTGGACGCCGTGACCCCGGCCGGGCGCAAGAGCCTGACCCGCTACGAGATGGACAAGAGCCTCAAGTACCTGAACACGGAGCTGGAATACGCGGCCCTGAACAACGCCGCCGCCTCGGCGGGCGACTCCGGCAGCGCGCGCCAGATGAAGGGCCTGGAAGGCTTCGTGGCCACCAACGACAAGTCCTTCGCCACCTACGCCTCGGGCAACGACTTCAACGAGGCCAAGTTCCTGGAGATGTCCCAGGCCTGCTACGAGGCCGGCGGCGAGCCGGGCATCCTGCTGGTGGGCCCCGTGCAGGCGCGCAAGGTGGCCAACTGGAACCAGGCCGGGCGCATCACGGTGAACACCAACGCCTCGGAACAGACCCTGGTGATGGCCGTGATGGTGCTGGAGACGCCCTTCGGGCGCATGAAGGTGACCATCGACCGCTACCTGGCCAAGGACGACGACTCCGGAACCAAATACGACCGCGTCTACGTCTACGACCCCGACCGCTGCTCCGTGGCCTACCTGCGCCCCTTCAAGTGCGTGGAGCTGGCCAAGACCGGCGACTC